>CAYPEZ010000009.1:0-5857 GCA_964409985.1 uncultured Candidatus Saccharibacteria bacterium | reverse complement strand
CTCATACTCATCAGCTCCTGGAATATCGAGTTTTCGGCGCTTGCTTCCAGTCGTCACCAAAACGGTTTTTGACTGAAATGTTCCACCATCAGTTTCAATAGAAAACCCTCCTTCGATTTTTGTAATCTTTGTGACCGTTGTTCCTTTGTGAACATCAACTATATCTGCCTTATAGGTTTCAAGATGGTTCTCAAGTGATTTTGCGAGTTCTGTGCCTGAAATATGAGGGAACCCAATCCAGTTTTGGATGTCTTCAGAGACTGAAGATTGACCACCAAAGTCGAGCGTGAGAAATAGTGTTTTTAGTCTTTTTCGAGCTGCGTATACTCCGGCCGAAACACCTGCCGGACCTCCGCCGATGATTGTTAGATCGTACATATGGTGAGCATTATAACACGCTGGTGTTTGTATCATCTTGGGGATTACGATGATTTGACAATTTAAGAATTTTGTTTAGTATTTCCCAAGAGAATTCTCACCCCAGTTCCTTAAAGAGGTGTTTTGATGAGTGCAAAGCCAGTCTCCTTGCGTTCTTTGTCGGTATTGTGGCTTGATTTACTTGATCGAAAACTTCGAAGTTTAAGCAAAAGAGATCTTCGACTGTTTGCTTTGGGGTTGGAGGTATTAGAGAAGCACCCCGTTCTTGTTCAAGATCATCAGAAGTATTTTCTGAAATTTCGTCAGGATAATTTTCAAGGCCCGCCACCGCAATTTCCAACCGATCATTATCCACTGTTTGATGTTGAAAAAGAGGCACTTGCTTTGAGTGTCTCAGTCACCGCAAATCTCTACTGTGTGTTTTATTCAAAATACCAAAAGATGCTTAGAAATCGTATCTTCTTTCCTCAGGATTTGAGCAGGAATGAGAGGGCGATACGGTTTAAAAAACTCATGGCTTCTTATGGTCTCCCAAAAAATTTGTACGAGGAAGAATAAGAGCACGAGGTCATCATATAACAGCTCCGTACATCCTAAGATTTACGGAGCTGTTTTTATTTAAAGATTTTTTAGCGAAGCTTTGAGCGTCTGAGGAATGAAGGAACGGCGCCACCCCAGTCATCGTCATCGTCCTTGGGTTCAGGCTTAGGTTGTGGCTTTGGCTTAGGTTGTGGTGCGGGTTCTTCTGGCAATTCATGATAGATTGCTCCTCGTTCCTCACGCTTCTTTTCTTCCTGGAAGAGAGATGCTTCGTGGTCTTTTTGAGGCTGCGTCTTTTCTTCACGCTTTTCTTGCTTTGGAGCTTCTTTTTGGACATGGACTTCACGCTGGCGAGTGCCTTTTGAGTGTGGACTTGAAAACCCAGATGCAATCACAGTAATGCGAATCTCGCCTTTGCGAAGTTTGTCATCCATCATGGTGCCGAAGATGACCTTTGCTCCTGCGTCTGCGCTCTCGGTAATAATCTTCGCAGCATCTTGAATCTCATGCATAGTGACATCCGTGCCGCCCGAGATTGCAAAGAGAAGACCTTTGGCTCCATTGATAGAAACATCGAGTAGGGGAGAATTGATCGCCATGCGAGCTGCTTCTTCAGCGCGCTTTTCTCCAGAGGCGGTTCCGATGCCCATGAGGACCGTTCCTGCCTCGCTCATGATGGCGCGGATATCAGCAAAGTCGACGTTGATGATTCCTGGAGTGGTGATGAGATTAGAAATTCCTTCGACGGCTTGGCGTAGGACTTCGTCGCTCATAGCGAAGGCTGAAAGGAAGGTCGTTTCTTTGTTGGTATTTGAGAGGAGCCTGTCGTTAGGAATCACAATTAGTGCATCAACCTCTTTTTCAAGATCAGCGAGACCCATATCAGCAAGCTTCGCTCGCTGGCTTCCTTCAAAGAAAAAGGGACGTGTGACAACGCCAATAGTGAGTGCGCCAAGTTCTTTTGCTGTACGAGCGACAACGGGAGCAGCACCTGTGCCAGTTCCTCCTCCCATTCCCGCTGTGACAAACACCATGTCAGCTCCTTTGAGTGACTCTTGGATTTCTTCTTTGGTTTCTTCAGCAGCGCGTTTTCCAAGCTCTGGATTCATTCCTGTCCCAAGGCCACGAGTGAGGTTTTTGCCAATATGAATCTTGCGGCTTGCCAACGAATGGTGAAGATCTTGAGCGTCGGTGTTCATTGCGATGAACTCAACTCCTTTGACCTTCGCATTCACCATGTGATTGACGATGTTCTTTCCAGCACCACCAACACCGATGACCTTGATGCGCGCAAATGCTTCAATTTCTGGATTCACTTTTGGCATAATAAAAATAATCGTTGTGCATCCCCGCATCCACTAACGCAAGCCCTGCTAGAGGTCGTGGGAACCCATTGCAAAATAATTCTTAGCATACCAAACCCAGCGAGAAGGGGAAGTTGACAACTCCCAAGGAAAGCCTCACGAAATCTTTTATGGCAGCAGCTGTCGAAACACGTGTGCAAGGGTCTTTTTGAACCCAGCAAACCCCCCACTTTTGCGTCTGAAACCACCACGCTCTGCATTTGCTCCGAAGAGGGTGAGTCCATATGCGACAAACCAGGTTGGTATTCGAATGGGAAGCGTTGTCTCTGGGTCAATCATAAATTCGGGCATTGGAACCCTCGCTGGAAGCCGAAGTGTCTCTTTTGCGGATTCTTCTATCCCAAGAGTCTGAGCACCACCTCCGATAAGGACAATACCAGCAGGAAGAAGCTCTTGTCGTCCGATTGTACGAAGGTGAGTATTGATGTCCTCGAATATATCTTCTAGCCGTGCATCGATGATCTCTTCGTGGCGCTTTTTTTGGATAGGAGGAGGGACCTTTCCCGTCTTCACACGCTCTGCTTCTTCAAGACTCATCTTGAAACCGAGGGCAATATCATTGGTGATTTGGTTACCACCAACTGCAAAGACATGAAGCGAAATGGCAACACCTCCTTCATAGATAACAATGGAGGTTGTTTCAGATCCAATATCTGCGAGTACACAACCAGCCATCTGCTGTGCTCTCGTAAGGGTGACAAGGCTAGCGGCAATTGGGGCTGCCATCACGTCAGCAACAATGACCCCAGCTCCCTCTACCGCATGGATAAGATCATCAAGGTGTTGAGCGAGTGCTGTGACAATGAGCATTTTTGCTTCAAGCTTAAGACCGCGCATGCCTACCGGCCGACCCAAAACCTCTTTTCCATCAATACGATATTCGACAGGGATAGAGTGAAGAATTTTCCTGTTTGCCTGAGTGGAGAGTGATTGCTCCGCCATATGTTGTGCGCGCTCAACGTCGTTTTCCATAATCTCAGTATCAGCGCGTGGCACAATGATTGTGCCGGTTGCGAGTTCAGCTTCTAGTCCTGTTCCACCGAATGACAAAAACACCTCTTCAATGCGCACTCCAGATATTGCCTCCGCATGTTCGAGTGCTCTGCGGATCGTGTGCGTTGCCTCTTCTGGGTCGGTCACATATCCGTGTCGAATGCCATGAGCTTCTGCCGAGCCTAGCCCAAGAATGCGAGGGAATCCACCATGCTCAGCTTGTTCAGCGACAACTACGCGTATGGTTGAAGATCCAATATCAATGCCGGTGATGATGCGTCTGGACATGTGTGTGTGGTTCATGGAGTCGCACATCAAAGCCAAATGCTTGAAGCACTTTCTCCAATCTTCTCTCCATTGTACGGCCATGATGCATTCCGTTCAAATGCAGCATGGAGTGGATAACGAGAAGCGCAACCCAAGAGACCCATGTCCCTTCTGCATACCCAGCATCGTATTGTCTACGTGCTTCGGCGAGATTTAAAATAATTTCTCCTTCATGGGATGAAAGTGAAAAAGAAAGAACATTCGGACTGTATGATTTATCCCGGTATGTTGCATTGAGTACTTGCGCGCGACGCGACGGGACAGCAGCGATTGAAAGCGTATAGGGTGGGGTAAAGATGTGTTCAGCGATACGCTTAAAAGGCACCCGAGGAATCGGGGTATCAGTATGATTAGCAACAAGGACCTCAATATGACCTTGTTTAGCGTCGGCGCTTATCTTTCTCGACTGTTTTGCCAAGTTTGAAGAGGCGCTCACGTTCCTTGCGGTTCTCGAGCGACTTGAGCGCGCGGTTCTTTTTGACGAGCTTTGAGGCATGACGAGTGAAGTAACGGCGTTCGCGAACCACATTGAGGGCACGTGAACCCTGAACACGCTTCGTGAAGCGGCGAATAAGTGAAACAGTCTGTTCTGTGTTGTTTTTCTTTACTTCTGCAACGATAGCCATAATGCGGGGAATACTAGCATGGAGGGGAGAGAATAGCAACCCGTATCTAGCCGATTTTATGCTCTTTAATATATTCAGCGAGATCAGAGATTTTTACCGTCTCTTGTGAGCGATTTTCCATGTTACGGATAATCACAGTCCGGTCCAGCGCTTCTTTTTGTCCAAGAATGAGTGAGTAGGGAAGCCCCAAACGCTCCGCATTTCCAAGTTGGATCGAGAGAGAATCTTTGTTCAAAGAATGAAGCACAGGGATCCGTGCCTTTCGGAGAATCTCGATGACCTCAAGCGAGCGTAGTTTTGCTTCAAATCCAAGTTGAATGAAGTAGATCTTCGACTTCTTGATAATTTTTGGCATCGGCGCGTTGTAAGTCGGGAGTGCAATGACTCGATCGACGCCTATGGATGCACCCACAGCCGGAACGTCTTTCTTTGATCCGAGTGCGCGTGCGAGATAGTCGTAGCGTCCTCCTCCTGCAATCGCAAGTGGGGTGCGTTTCTTTTCTCCACCCTCTGTCGTCTCATCTGTCGGGACTTCTTCTAGGACTTCAAAGACGGTGTGGGTGTAATAGTCGATTCCACGCACAAGGTTGTTGTTGATTCGGTAGGAAATATCGAGACTTGTAAGATACTCGAGAACTTCTTTGAAATGTTGCTTACAAGGAATGCAAAGCGCTGAGACTGACTCCGGTGCTGCTGCCTTCAATGGAAGACACTGTGCGTCTTTGCAGTCGAGCAAGCGAAGAGGGTTTGACTTGATGCGTTGTTTGCAATTTCCACAGAGTCGAGCGATATGCTTGCGATAATACTGCGTGAGCTCACGAACATACGCAGGACGGCACTCACGACACCCGATTGAGTTGATCTCTACTGAAAGATTTTGACATCCGACTTCTTTGAGAATTGTCATGACCAAATGAATAATCATTGCGTCCGACATGCTCTTTGGACTCCCAAGAATTTCAACGCCAAACTGCTTAAACTCTCGATAGCGCCCTCGCTGAGGTTTTTCGTGACGGAAGAATGAACCATAATAGTAGAGCTTCACTGGTTGAGGAAGTGACTGCATGCCGTCCTGAATATACGAACGCATGACAGGGGCGGTGCCTTCGGGGCGGAGGGCAAGCTTATCGTTAGTCTTTGTTTTCAGGGTGTACATTTCTTTTCCAACAATGTCGGTGTCATCTGAAATACCTGAGGTGAAGACCTCTTCACGCTCGAGGATCGGAGTATCGATAGGGGAGAATCCATAATAGAGACAAATCTCTGCAGCCTTCTCTGAAAATCCCTGATACTTATGCATCATCTCTCCAGTCATGTCACGCATGCCTTTGAGAGTGGTTGGGGCTTCTTTTTTCTTGGGAGCTGCTTCCTTTTTTGATGATTTTTTTTCTGTCATACTGATGGTGTTACTAATGGTGGATCACTAAATAAATAGACGATATTGATTATGAGGATGGAGAATCATTCGTTGGTGCGTCCTTCTCGTACCCTGTAGTAAATTTCTCAATGATTCCTGGGTGGAGCTCGATGCGTGTTGGCGGGAAAAGTCTCAACAGTGCTTTTCCATCCATGAGTCGTTCAGGGACAGGTCCCCAGGAACGTGAATCTGAGCTTTGGGCACGATTATCC
>CAYPEZ010000008.1:0-28592 GCA_964409985.1 uncultured Candidatus Saccharibacteria bacterium | reverse complement strand
GGAGTGGAGTGCGGTTGTTATATGTTGGGGTAGGCAACTCATCAGTAACAGAAGTCTCTCGTCCAATACGAAGTGACTCAACATGGCGCTCATTCACTGGGATCTTCTTTAAAACGACAATATGCTCTCTGTTCATAAGCGTAATGTGGACTCTTCCATTGAGGAAGAAATACGTTCAAAGGCACGACGTTCTTGGCTGTCATCGAGAAGCGTTGAAAGAACATGGAAGAGAAAAAGAAGAAATAGGACCGAGCACACAATAAGACCAAGGGAGATAGTGCGGATGATGTGCTCCCATCGAAGGATAGCATTGTCTGGGGCTTCGACCCCAGCGGCGACCTCCATGTTGACTCCGATAGCTGAAAGATGTTGATCGTGGAGAGTCTGTGTTGGCACTTGCACTATGCTCTTTTCTGTTTTCTTCGTTTTCCCTTTTGTTGAGAGATAGTCGAGGAGATCATCTTTTGTCGTTACCCATGCGACATTTGCATACACTTGCTTTCCGGAAATTTTTCCACGTCGAATCAGCTGTCCAATATAGTCAGGACTGTATCCGGAGAGTTCGCTCGCTTCTTTGAGTGTAATGTACTCTGTCCCGTCCATGAAGGGAGGGCCATGCAGTGGGAGTGCAGGAAAAATCACTCGACGATGTTCCTCGTTTAAATCTCGACCGTCGATATTTATATTCTACGCTTATTTTTCAAAGTATTTTTACTTTATCCACAAAAAGAGTATTTATAGGTCATCTCATGCCATTTTGAGGTCTTCAAGAGACAATCTCGACCGTCGAGATACCAGAAAAGCCCCAAAAATGGCGCATGCTGCCTCCTCACAGGAAACAAACGTTTCTTCAAAGAGGGGCGAAAACTACTTGAGAAAACCTCCGTCCCGCAGCTCGGCCTCAAGATCTTCCACTGTTTTTTCTTTGAATTCTGGGACATTTGGAACCTGATTGGAGAGGAATTTTAGTTGAATCCCAGACAGAGGGCCGTAATAGACGAGGTAGTGATCATTGTGTTGAATGTCATAATGGACAGGATCTTTTACCTCTTCCCCATTTACCAAAAAACGCAGGGTATTTGTCGCATTCGTGCAATACTTTTCTGGAACCTCGAGATTTTGGAAATCAATACATGAGTTATCCATAAACACTTTCAATGTGGAAAGGAAATAAGGGATCGTCACTCCAGTCGTGTGTTTATGCACAATATAAGGATCATTATCTTCAAAATGCACAAGCTTTGATTGGAGCATGTACTTTTTATCCAGAAAATTAAAAGCTTTGCCGTTCACATAAACAACGAGGGATGCATGCCAGTGTTGCGCCCCTGGTACTCCTGGCGTTGGCACGACATCAACAGCCCCCTTCTGTTCAGGGAGTGCTTCTGTGGGGCGAGAAACAAACAGCACGAACGTTGGGATAGCAATGAGAGCAACAATTCCCCAGAGAATGATGAATTTTTCAACACGATTCATTCGTACAGTATAGCAATTCATATCACGCTAATCCATACAAAAACCCCGTGGTTTTCCCACGGGGTTTTTGTTTCTCTTGCATTAGCGAGAGAAGCGATCGTTGCGCTCTTGAGGGCGGGCGAGAGAAACGAGAAGCGTGCGGCCTCCGAGTTCCTTTCCGTTCCACATCTCAATTGCGCGATTCGCCTCGTCAGCAGATGCCATTTCCACGAAGCCAAATCCGCGTGAGCGTCCGGTCATCTTGTCCGTAATGATCGTTGCCGATGATACGGAGCCAGCCTGAGCGAATGCTGCGCGAAGTTCGTCTTGCGTTGTGGAATATGGGATTCCTCCGACGTAAAGCTTGTTCTGCATTGTAGATATACGTGTTCTGTTCACAGTGTCTCGACCCTTCACTCGTGGCCGAAACGCCGAACGAGCACGACACATAAAGAAAAGTCTAGCAATATACCCCAAAAATGCAAGCCCCCAGAAAAATCATCAGGCGTCGAAACGATAGGAAACCCGTGTCAGGGCATTCGCCTCCACGTTGACGATTTTCGATGACAGCGCAACTAGTTCACGCCAAAGGTAGCCCGGACGGTTACCATCACCTCTTTCTCGACGGAGGAAGTATCGTATGAACCATAATCAGAGACATCAATAGAGTTAGGAGCCATAACTTGAACAACACCAGATGAAGCACTTTGAAGATCTCCTACACTCTGACCCCCTGCTGTAGCAATCTCTCCCGCACGAGCCTTGGCATCTTTTACAGCTCCACCAAGGAGTTTTACCCTGAGATCAGGAAGTTTAGAATACAAATACTCAAGAGACATTGTTGTGACGGGAACTCCTTTCGCAATCACATCCTTGAGGCCATCTGCGATAGAACGGATCCCCTCGACATCAGCCGCAGAAACGACGAGTGTTTGTCGGAGCATTGTTGTTCCCAGAGGACGCGAACCTTCTGGACCATATGAGAATTCTTCCTGCGCATACACTTGTCTCACTTCAAGTGCGTCCGGGCTGACGCCTTTGGTTTTGAGGTATGCACGAACAGACTCGATATCACGCTCGAGTTGCATATATCCCCCCGCCAACGAACTCGATGGAGCTCGGCGTGCAATTTCGCCTGTCCATTTTGCGGTATCGCTCTTTACTCTTTCTTTTGCTGAACCAGTAGCGGTAATAACATTACGTTCCATTGAGCGAATACTAAATGCTGTATACGACACAATAATGCCCGTAAGAATAATTGCACAACCAAGGACTATGTATGCAGTAACACGTTCACCAAAGTTATTCATAGACTGACATTGTACCCCCCTCCTTCTTTGACTTCAAGAACCAAAAAGACACACTTCAAAAGCTTGTTGCTCTGTCTCACTTACTGTTTCGGGAATCATGTCTCCAAAAAGTTGTTGACGGCAGATTTCAAATCGGTCAATAGTAGGAATGACCTGTTCTCCAACGGTTCCCCCTGAAGGTATATTGGAAACATGTTCTTCAGAGCGAACGGCTGTTGTCGACGAAGCAGTGAAATCGGTGGAATCCTCAAAAAATGGAGTTGTTGTGGGTGTACCGGGTGTCGTGGCTGCAGAAACAGAATTTGCATTCGCAGGAGGAAGCACGGTCACTGAGGTGCGAACATCTGCTCCAAAAGAGCGTTCGTAATCTTTGGTTGTCTTTAAGGTTTTTGCGTTATCAGACTGAGAAACAGATGCCATTTCTGGAAAACATGCGGTGATGGGTTCCCCTGCCAGAACCATCATTTGTGCTCTTTCACCCACCTTTTCTTGAGACAACACAACGTGTGGGGTTATTGCCTCTACACACTGGTCGAGCTGATACCCTTCTTGGGCAAAACGTATGGTTTCTACTGGATCTACAGACATACTTCGCAAAAAAGAAGGACTTGTTGGTGTCACAGACAACCCTACGATAGCGAGAAAAGCTAGTCCGAGAAAAACACCGATAACCTCAACATGCGTCGTCAGAGGAGTCATAGAGGAGTCTTTGCTCGTCTTTTTCGTATCCACCACCAACCAATAACAACAAGGAGGACAAGGAGACCGATATTCTCAAAACGTTCAATGTGTGGAGCGATTGATTTGTATCCCACACCAAGCTGCCATCCCAAAAATCCGAGTATAGACGCCCGAATAAGTGTTCCCAATAGTGTGGCGATGATGTATGGAAACATGCGAAACTGCAACAGGCCCGCAGCGGCGCTTGCCACAGCAGCTGGCATCACAGGGATCGAGCGAACAAGGACAAGTATCCAAAAAATATTTCCCTTATTTTTCATCTTTTCTGCTATCAATAAAATATCTTCCCATGTGACTCCAAGATATTTCCCAATACTGCGAAAAAAAGGTTCCGCACCATATCTCCCAAGGAGAAAAGCAAACAACGATCCAATAGTGAGGCCTACTGTTGCGGGAATCACGACAAGCGAAAAGAGTCTCACAACATGAGAAAGCGTGACAGGAAGTCCGCCCATCAGGATAAATCCCCCGCCCATTTGAACAAGGGTTGAGGGAACAGGAACAATGACTTCCTCAACGATTGAAGCCGCAAAAATCCCCCACCCGCCGTACGGAATGACGATTGATTCAATCCAATGTATAAAGAGCTCAAGCATAGGCCATGAGCAATGATGCGGTCATGACTGCAATACCAAGACTGGGTGCAATTGGGAAAACAACTTGAGACCACGGAAAAGTTTTTTTCAAAAAAAGGAACGATGGAATCGAAGCAAGCGTAGTAAGAACAATGTACAGACCAATATTCATACAAAAATGCTGCACGGAAGCGCTGGGAGAATATAACGCCAAGAGTGAACCGGTGATCACCTCCCCAGCAAATCCCCACAGAAGAACATCCAAGAAAAAACGAGCACGAGCTCCTGAACGCAAAGCGATAGCAGCCCAAGATAACACAGCGGTAATTGCCATCCCTACCGCAAGGGCAATATGTATCACGAGAATGGTCTCAAACATGGCACCAAGTGTAGCATAAAAAACCCACGGGTGAGACCGTGGGTGTGTGGGAAATATATCGGAACAATCAGTTCTCCCAGGGTAGCATTTTGTTCATCCGCAAAATGCTGTGAAGGAGCCTGTATTGTGAGGGTGTCAACCTCTTTGCTGACCGGGTTGCAGTTAAAGTCAAGACCACGTGCGTCACCCTCGGCATTAGAGACCGACACTCATCCGATCGTGCTCCCAGCATCGCAACATGCTAACACAAAAGTTGTCTCTCCGCAAGAGCGCTCTGTTTAGGCGTTTTTAAGGACTCTCAAATCCTTGAGCACCATTTCTGCGTGTTCTCCAGCTTTCACATCTTCATACACACGTGCAATAACTCCATTGGGGTTAATAAGAAATGATGTTCTGAGAATCCCCATAAATTCTCTCCCCATAAATTTCTTTTTTTGCCACACCCCGTAAAGCGTCACAACCTTTTTATCTTCATCCGACAATAATGTAAATGGGAGTTGGAACTTCTCGACAAACTTTTCGTGGCTTTTAACAGAATCAGCTGAGATTCCGAACACCCTCACTCCAAGTTTTTCAAACGCTGGATAATCATCTCGTATAGCACACGCTTGGATGGTACACCCTGGGGTATTATCTTTTGGATAAAAATACAAGAGCACCCACTCTCCTTTGTATGAAGACAGCGTGTGCGCTTTCCCCTCTTGGTCTAAGAGAGTGAAATCTGGGGCCTTCGTGTCTTGTGATGGAATCATAACTTAATTATTTGTAGGTGTACTTGAAGCAGAAAGATCTGTAATGGAGACATCTGAAGGAGGCGTAAATCGCTCGGCATCACGCTGCCAAACTGAACAAGATACTGACAATGGTTCTATTGGGCTTAAAGGAATAACCTCTAGAACATGGTCGTTTCCTCCCTCCATTCCACGAACAAAAGAGTGCCCAGTGTTTTTCGCGTCACTCCAGACAAAGGTTTGTGATTTCCCAAGAATCAGGTGTGTAGGAACAGATCTCACATTTGGTTTCATGACTGGATCAAAGTCCCCACGGAGCTCCCCTTGCGACGCATACACTGTGCCACGAATACCCTCTTCTTTTAGCACTTGGCAAGTATAGTCACCCCCGTTCTCTCGAATTGCTTCAAGCGTCTGAGTAGAAGACCCGACAATAGAGACACCGGTTAAGACTTTAATTCCGCCAGTTCCTTCGGGGCGCTCTTCGGGACACAGCGCAAACTCACACGATGGCGAGATACGCCCCACGCCCACGCCTCCTTTGCACTGCTTCAAGTCTGTTGGACACACGACATACGTCTGTGGTTTAGGAGTATTAAAATATGTATACCCAGCATACCCTCCTCCACCAAGGACAAAAAAAGCAAAGAGCACAGCAATGAGTCGAGGCATCATATAGAAAATAGTATAGCAAAAATCTTCCTAGCGGATACCTGTGTCCAAAGTCACCGCAATATCAGTGATTTTTGCTTGTTCCATGGTAAACGTCGTAGGCGAGAGTGTCGGAAAATATGAATCAGATTTTGAACGTCTCAGAATGTACACCCCTGGAGTAAGTTCAAACGAAAAACTTCCATCTTTTTTTGTTGCGAACGATTTTATAAACCCACCACCTGTTGTCCAAACCTCGAGGGATCCTTCGTATGGCTTGTCGGCACACGCAGGATCGGGTGGATTTTGTACCACAGGACACACTGGCCCCATTGTTGCCACCCCATGGAGTTCAGGCCTCCCTGATAGAGATGAGCACTTCTCAAATTCACAATTCGGACCACTTCTCCCCACTGCAGACCCATCCGGGCACATTCGTGCGTCCATCGTACATGCAACAGGTTTGGTTGCCGGTGTTTTTGGCTTTTTTACCCCAGGGGTTGGTGCCACTGGTGTGTTGGTGCCTGGGCAAGGAGCAAAATCACAGTTAGGGCCACTGCGCGATACGCTGGAACCATCTGGGCAAAGTTTTGCTTCTTCTGTACATGCATGGAAATCTCCACCAATGACGGAAGGAGATTCTCCACGTTCGATACGCAGTGCTCCATATTCCATCCCAAGATAAAATGCAGATGCAGGGAGAACGCCAAAAAACACAACGAGAGCAAGAACCCAGGAATACCAAGTTACTTTATTCCACTGAATTCCTTTTTCGCGAGACGCATCGTCGATCGCTTTTTTCATGAGTTCAAGTTGGCTGTTCATAGGTATACAGTATATCAAAGACTCATCACTTCTGGCACCTGAGTGCTTTCTCCGTTAGAAAGGACAACGATCTGAACACTAGAAGGGGTTTTTTCTATGGCTTTTTGAAGCTCCTGCAGTGGTTCGTCTTGCCGATCATCAGCAAGGTGAAATGTTCCGTAGTGCATAGGAATCATTGTCCCTGCATGAAGATCCTTTGCGATCAGTAACGCTTCGCTTGGAGAAACATGAACAGGGCCCATGAAAAATTCTGGCCGAAATGCCCCTATGGGAATGAGAGCGAGACGCATTGATGAAAACCGCTCCGTAATACTCTTCACAAATGGACCATACCCCGTATCTCCAGCAATATATGTGTTTCCATGAGGAGTTTCGATGACATAGCCGCCCCACAGTGTCGTGTTTCGATCAGAAATGGCGCGCGCAGAAAAATGCTGCGCAGGCACTGAAGAAATATGTATGGAATCTCCGAGATCTGTTTTCTCCCACCAATCATACTCGAACACATGTTCTATCCCCCGTGTCTCAAGATATGTCTTATTCCCAATTGGAACAATCACCACTGGATGAAAAGCCTCTTGCAGCCTAAGGAGGGTCGGGATGTCCATATGGTCATAGTGGTTGTGCGAAATGAGGACCACGTCTATGGGCGGAAGCTGTTCGAATGCGATTCCTGGATGACGGTAACGCTTTGGCCCCACAAAAGAAAATGGACTTGCCCGTTCTGACCAGATTGGATCAGTAAGAATATTCTTCCCTTCGGTTTGGAGAAGAAGTGTTGCGTGGTTGACCATAGTGACGACCAAAGTGCTTCCGTTGACGCACTTCTTTGGAGCTCCAGAGGTGTTGTTATCTCGCCACACCCAATCATTAGGCGGACGGGAGAGAATCCATTTCCAAAAATTTCCACTTCTTTGTGCTGGAGGAGGTGTCGTGTTCGAACCAATATTATAAAAACGCCTTCCATCAAAGTGATCTGTCACTGGCCCGTGCCATCCACTGGCACGTATATTGCGATCAATAATAAAAATCAGAATAGCGCATCCAATACAAAAAATGAAAAAATATTTTAAAACAAGAACTGCAAAAATCATATGAGTGACCGCAAAAACGATTCAAGCTCCGGAAATGTTTCGAGGCTGAAATGTCCACGATCGGTAAATGTCTTTTCCTGTGCGGATGGAAGTGCATGTTTATACCGATGATATTCCTCAAACGATACAACGGGATCATCTGTGCTAAACCAGAGATGAATCGCTCCTCCCTGTTTTGCAAATCTCTCAAGCGACCCCTGAATACAAAAACTCCCGAGAGATTCTATGCTTTCGTCATTAAAAGGAGCAGCAACGAGGACTGTTGCCTTTATATTCATAGGAAGATCGTGCTGGCTCAGATACTTTGCGAGAAAGATTCCTCCAAGAGAATGCCCGACGAGCACTACACCGTCTCGCAGAAATGGGATCATGCGTTCAAACCAAATGGACCATTCTTCATATTGTGCATTCCGGGGTTGAGGCATCTCCGGCCGAAATATTTCATACGCTTCTCGAAGCTGCTCGTCTATCCAGTCTTTCCACTTTTTGTGTCGTACAAAATAGGATGCATCGACGGGCATCATGCGAAGTGCCTCGAGATATTTCTCGTGCGACTCATACACCATTCCGCCATGAAGAATGACAAGCTGTGGTTTCATGGGGTGATAATAACCTATTTATCTACCGTAGCCCAATTTTTGAATAAATCGGCGAGTCAAAAAATCTTTCATTGTTTGAATGCAATGCGATGGTTTGGACCGAGGCAATGTTCGAGAGTCATAGTCATCTATGATGACCGAACTTGCTAAGGGAAAACCGAGCAGTGCACCAAAAATGGAAGATTTCTATTTCTCCAGATCGAGAGTCTCATCTATACGGATCTGACTCACAAATTCAGGGACATGCGACACAAGAATCATTGCTCCCTCATATTGGTCAAGCGCTTTTGCAATCACAGGGAGATGACGAAAATTCATGTGATTCGTTGGCTCATCGAGGATGAGGAGGCCCGGACCCTCAAGAACAAGGCGTGCGAAGGCCACGAGCCCCTTCTGTCCTTCAGAGAGCATACCAATCTTTTTTCCCATGAGTGATCCATGGATCAGGAATCCTGCCGCAACGCTACGCATCCTTTCTTCATTCTGCTTATCCATGATGCTCATGAGAGATTGGAAGACGGTATCGTCAAAGTTCAGCGTCGAAAAGTCCTGTCGGTAGTATCCGACGCGAATCCCTTTTGCAATAGTCGCACCCTCAGCCTTCCCACTTGCGAGAGCTTCGAGAAGTGTCGATTTCCCTATACCATTAGGCCCCTTGAGCAGGAGATGGTGCTTCTTTCGAAGAGAAATGTTTGCCGTATGTTTTTTGGGCTTATGAGTCTTCCGATCGATGGTCGTGTATGAACTGATTCCTAACACTTCCCCAATAATTTCAGGCTGGGCGGGTATGGTAAAAGCTTTGATCGTCTTATCTTCTCGCCGCACGTCAACCTTATTTTCTTCCATCTCTTCAATCTCATCCCGCAATTTCTTTGCCAGGAGTCGCATGTTTCCTCCCTTCTGTGCAAAATAATTTACCTTGTCTTTGTTTTCCTGAATTTTTTTTGCAAATTGCGCATTTTTGCGGTTCTCAGCTTCAATGCGTGCGGTGATTTGTTTCAGGAGATCATAGTAGTTCCCCACATATTGCTCAACTTTCTGCGTGTGGACATCAAGATAGAGAATACCGTCAGTAAAAGAGTTAAGAAAGTCTGCATCGTGTGAGATCACAAGGCAAGTATGCTCAGAGTTCTTAATAAATTCTGTAAGATGCTCGATCCCTTCTTTATCGAGATTGTTTGTTGGTTCGTCGAGGAGGAGAATGTCTGGATCCTGAATAAGCGCAGAAGCAAGGAGAAGCCGCGCTTGTTGTCCGCCAGAGAATGATCCAACCTTTCGTTCTAGTGGAGCGTGAAGGTTCACAACATTAAGCACTTTCTCAATCATCGGATCAATCGCATAGATTTTCTCCTTGAAACATCCCTGAAAATATTCTCGGACAGTAAGCTCACGTTCTTTTGGAGTGATCACTTGTTTTGCGATGGCAATTGAAAGTTTTTGTGAGCGAGCGATACTCCCTTCGTCTGGCTTGAGCGCTCCTGTAATGAGACCGAAGATTGTGCTTTTCCCTGCACCGTTTTGTCCCATCACGGTCACCTTAGACCCCTTGCGCACAGAAAAATTCACCTCATGCAAGATGGGGTGGTTTTGTCCGTATCCAAAGGACACCTCTTCAAAGCGAAGGACGGTCTCTTTTGGTCCTGACTGCTGTTCCTGAGATTGTTTGGCCACGTCTGAGCCTACCGCATATAGGCAAAAATGATAAGCCCTTACGCAAACTCCCCAGCAACAAAGCCCGTCGTCCAGCAGAGCTGAAGTGAGTATCCTCCGGAAGGACGATTAATGTGGAGAAGATCCCCAATAATAAAAAGGTTAGAAATTTTTTTGGAACGCATGGTCTTGGTGTCGATCTCAGAGAGCACAACCCCTCCATCAGCAACTACCGCACGGTCATATCCCATAAGCCCCGTAATGGTCACCGGAAGTGCCTTAAGAAGGTGTGCGAGCGAGCGTCTTCCCTCTTTTGAGACACTGTGCACCTTTGTCTCTGGATCAAACTCCGCAAGCGAGAGAATAGCGTCAGTCGTTCCAACAGGCAAAAGTTCTTTGAGCGCAGTTTTTGCCATCTTGTTTTTATGTTTCTCAAATAGATTGATGAGTCTGCGGTCAAGGTCTCCAATCTCTGTATCTGGAAAACAGTCGATAGTTGCGGTGACAATTCCTCTATGAAGAAGATCACTGACTTTCTGCGCGCTATTGAGAATGAGTGGCCCAGAAAGCCCAAAGTGCGTGAAAAGAATTTTCCCGCGTTTGGAAAAGACCTGCTTTCCATCGACAAGAAATCGAATTTTCATAAAAGAGAGTGATACTCCTGCGAGGGCATGCCCCCAAGTTTCTTTTGTGCGCAAAGGAACAATGGTGGGTGAAGGCTTCTTCACTGTATGCCCAAGCTCCTCAAGCCATCCAAAACCGTCACCTGTGGATCCGGTCTCAGGATGAGAGACGCCACCAGTCGCCAAAATAATATTTTTTGCTTTGTAAGTTCCCGACTTTGTCACCACAGTTTCTATCGCTCCACCATGTTCTATCATTCGCACGACCGGGGACCCTGTTTTCACCACCACACTCCCTTTCTTCATATATTGCTCGAGCACACGAAACACGTCCGCAGCTTTTTCCGTATGAGGAAAGACACGGTTGCGTGCCTGTACAACAAGAGGAAGACCTCGTGTTTCAAAAAATTCAAATGTGCTTTTTACACCAAATTGTGAGAACGCAGAATACAAAAATTGTTCGCCCTCTCCATAATTCGAGAGAAACGCCCGCACATCATATTCTTCATTCGTAATATTGCATCTCCCACCACCAGAAATCTTGAGCTTCTCGCCGAGTGATCGATTCTTCTCAAGAAGTAAAACTGACTTCCCCTTTTCTGCAGCGCGGCCTGCGGCCATCATCCCTGCGGCTCCACCGCCCACAACAATGACATCGTACTGCTGCGGTTCGATGTGTTGATGCTCTTTCATGTGAGTGATACTACCACCCTTTTTGAAGCGGTCTAGGGAATATGCTGTTCCTCTTTTCCTGATCCGAAACTCAGCCCAAATATCCTCTCCGCTTTATCAAGAAGCCCTGGAATCACATTAAACAGCACTGGGAATGCATAGAAAAAGAGTGTGAACCAAAGAGATAATGGGATACAGAGAATGCCGATAAGCGTAGAACAGACAGTTAAATATTGGCGGATGCGCCCTTGCGCAATCAGACGAGGACTATTGTGCGATGTGTCGATTTCATGCGAGAACAGTGCGTAATGAAACATAATGACTGCCATAAGACCAATCGCAAGCACATTAAGACCGTAGACAAGCTCTGCAAGAGGAATATGCGCATATCGACCAAGTAAATGTGATGAAAATGGGATAAGTGCAAGAAAGAGAAGGTATAGAAAATTGAGCCCAATCATTTGACGATTTACCTTCTGAATAAAAATACTGAAGAAAAAGCTATGCGATATCCAAAACATGGCCACAACAATAAAGGAGACGAGAGACCCAAGGAAAAGTGGGCCGAGTTCCACAAGCGCATGCCATAACCCCGCAGATGTTGCATCAGGAAGGTGCTCAGGAACACGAATCTCAATAACGAGGAGTGTGAAGATAATCGCAAATGCTCCATCAGAGAGCGCAGCAAGTCTTTCAGTTTTCATACGGATAAGTATATCACCCTTCAATCAGTCCTAAATGAACGAGGCGTGAACGAATAGCACCACCGTTTCTTCCAAACATTTTTGCGAGCTGCGGTCGCTTTACTCCCTCACTAAAATACTGTGTTAATTTTTGGTCATCATCCTCTGTCCATGATTTATAGGCATTCGGATATTTCTCGCGTATGCGGACCATTGCTCCAACACCTTTGTCAGTTTCATTCGCTTTCTTTTTTGGAGGATTACGATTTTCATCATTCTCCCCTTTTAACACCCCACCGATAGAGCGAATAAAGTCGTGATGCATTTTTGATTCTGTCTCTGGAAGCATGCGCCGAAATTGCTCATCAGCATCATTGCTTGCCGCACGGAACACTCCATCCACTTCTAGGACATGTGGATGAACTTCAAGAGCGCGCATATTCAGCCCCTCGAGATGAACGCCGTCGAGTGTTCGCACTCGCGAAAGCGCAACATACCCTTGGCCATATTCAAACGCTTTTCCAAGATCCATGACCGCGGCATCCATACTCATCCCCTGACTCTTGTGCACGGTGATCGCCCATGCAAGACGCAGGGGGATCTGTGATATGCGCGCGAGCACTTTCTTGCCATCTTCGATTGCCCACTCCATTGGGAAGACTGTAATGAATTTCCCCTTGCGAGTTTTGATAATCGGACGGCCCATCACATCGAAGCTACTGACTGTCCCGAGTGTTCCATTCACAAAGCCCGCCTCAAAATTGTTTTTTGTAAACATCACGACCGCTCCTTCTTTCAAGACGAGCTTCTCTGGAGAAAGGCAGTTGCGCTTTAGCGTTTCGATAAGCATTTTGTTTCCTGTCGCCTCCATCGAAAAGACACGTCCGTTCCCTTCGATCGCTTCGAGTTCACGCAGATTCATCGCATCGACATCAGCATTGTGGGTATAGAGGCGCGTGATGCTGCGCATCTCGTGTGTTCTTCCAGTACGACGTGTCTGTAAATGGTCAAAAATATGGTCTCCAATATCTCCACGACGAATCGAAGAGAGCGTCGTGAGGTAGAGCTCATCTTCTTGACGATGCTGTTCGGTCAGATAACACGTGAGGAAGTTTGCCCTTCTCCAGCTTTCAGATTCAAAAGCAAACTGCGGTGGTTCTTCCCCCATCTTTGCGATTGGCGGAAGCTGAAAGAAGTCGCCCACAAGGATAACCTGGAGCCCTCCAAAAGATTCCTCCTTGTGTCGAAGCGTCCTGCACACCACATCAACCATCGTAAGAATTTCTGCATCAAGCATCGAAATTTCATCAATAATAAGAACCTTCGCATTTCGTACTCGCTTCACAAGAGACTCTTTTTCGCTCATCGCTTCAAGATCTTGTCCTGAAAGCGATCGCTTGATTCCAATTCCACTCCACGAGTGAATGGTCATACCCCCCACATGCGTAGCAGCAATTCCTGTCGATGCGGTCACTGATGGCTCGACTCCGTGTTCGCGGAGATACGCAATGTAGGCATTGATCGTATGTGTCTTTCCACTTCCTGGCTCTCCAGTGAGAAAAATATTTGCGCCAGTCTTCAGGATAGTGAGTGCTTGCGCTTGGGTCATGTTCCACCGATTGTACTTGAAGCGCAAAAAAGATACCAATATCCGAAAGATTACAGAAATTCAAACAGCTTTTTTTGAAAATCGGAGACGCGCCTATTCTTGTCGACATGAATGCCCTCTGCTTTGTATTTACGCATCCGATCAGCGTGATACTCGGGGCTTGTCCAAATACTTCCGTCAGCGTAGACAATGCGATGAAACGGAATACGTTTTTCTCCAGCCACATACGCCTTGCCGAGAATATGTGTGATACTCTGTGAAGCCATCGTGCCACCACCAGCCGCTCTGGCAATACGTCCATACGTTGTCACCTTCCCCTTGGGGATAGAGAGTGCGCACTTCACCACTCGTTCGCTGAATGTCATTGGGATATTGTATCTAAAAAACAAAAGCCCCGCTTATGGGACCTTTGTGTTCGCACATGATTGCGTAATGATTATGAGAGGTGTGCTGAAACGAGTTTCGTCATTTCGAACATCGAGACCGTCCCTTTTCCATTGAAAACAGCCTTAAGAGATGCATCTGCGTTGATATTGCGCTTGTTCTTTGTATCCTGAAGACCATTCTTCTTGATGTATGCCCAAAGCTTCTTTACGACTTCAGAGCGAGGCATTGGCCCCTTTCCAACCACAGCGGCGAGCTCTGGGCTCACGGTCATGGGCTTCATAAATGCTGAGTTTGCTTTCTTTGCTGGTGCTTTTGCCATATGCATTATTTTGTTTACTAAGTGCCCTCCATCATACATCCTTTCGTCGTTTTGTCTTCCGTAGAGATATACACAGCCAAAAAAGAGCTTTATGAAGCCATTTTTTTCTCATCTGAGAGGATTTTTGACTTTATTTTTTTGCCCCACCGATAAGCACCACTACCCCCTCGTGCAGGCACGACACGATGGCATGGAATGAACATCGCGATGCGATTTGCAGCACACGCACTCCCTACTGCACGCACTGATGTTGGAGCACCAATCATTCGTGCGACTTCTCCATACGTACGTGTTTCTCCTCGTGGGATGCTTCTGAGTGCATTCCATACTCTTTTTTGGAATTTTGTCCCCTCAACCTGAAGAGGAACCCTTCGTTCTCGAGAAGATCCAAGCGCCTTTATGACCCCCTGCGCAGCCCGATCATCTCTCTGAAGACCCTGCGTCAAGAAATCTGGGCGACCAAGCGAAAGCGCAATAATACTGTTCTGGTGCATAAGCACTGCACATTGCCCATACTCAGAACGCACAATGCCATACGAGAGCGGCGAGGAATATTTTTTCATAACAGACGGAGCTTGAGTGGCACCATATCCCCCTCAAGAAGTTCTTCCCTCTTTCGTACATCTGCTTTTACCGGAAGAAGGTAAGATCCCTCTCGTGAATCAGGAAAGATGCTCGTCTTCCATTTTGATTTTCCTATTGTTGCTTCCACACGAACTGATCCCCATCCACGCCTGGGTCCTTTGGCAACTTTTTTCTTTATCTTTTCAGAAATATTTTTTGGAGTAGTGAGAAAGTGCCATGCCGCATGACCTGAATACAACCAAAGCTTTGCTTTTATGGTATATGTTGTCATGTCTTTTTTGTTGTCCGTGCAAGATTTTCTTTCACACGGAATATCACAATTTTCTTTACGAGAGAAAGGGGCAGTGGCTCATCGTGTTGAAATTGAACGGTCCCCTTTGAGGTCTTATATGTCTTGAGTTCTTTTTGAAACATAACAACAGAAGAAGGAAGCGCATAGAGACCAATATGATTCGCAAATGCAGCAAAATAGACAAGCGGTCTCCCTTCAAGCTTATATCCTGGCATACCATAACTCATTTTTTCTTCCGCACGAGGAGCGCTGCGACGAATCACTGTTCGAATGGCAACGAGCCTCCGTTTTGTCTCACCTGAGAAGCGTCCGATATATGCATCGACAGTATCTCTGGACGATCGTGGTGTGGTTTTCCTCATGGACCGTCATTGTGGCTGAGTCAGAGCCGCCTTCCCTTTCCACGATACTGATGCAATGAGGATATAGAACAAAAGGCCCCATGCACATGTTGGGAGCCCAAGTACGTATGCTGCAAAGCCTTCGGTAAATATCTTCCCAACTTCACGAAACGTAAAATACCCAGCAAAGAATATTCCGAGGACTGCGATCATGAAGACACGGTGATAAAGTGTCTTTTCATCCATTGATCGGGTGAAGTGGTAGAGCACAAGAAGAAACATCGCAAGATACATCGCAAATCCAAAATAACATGCTGGGAAACCCAAGAAGTACGGGCATTGTTCCCCAAAGGCACATGTACTCGAAAAGAATTTTACACCGCTAAGATACCCAGAGAACCCTAGCCCCATGAGCACAAATGTTGTGAGTGCTTTTTTCATATACCTTTATTTTAGCACTTTTATTATTAGTCTTCTTCTCTTTGAGCAAATACTCCTGACATACGTGCCATCCAAGCGTCTTTGGTCTCCCCCGTGCGCTCAGTGAGGCCCATCATGCCCCCTGTGTGCATCATCCGACACCATGTGGACCCCACCTTGGTAGCAGAATGGGAGGATGGAGTGCTACTCTTTCGAATCCAAGTCTGGCGAGTAACCGCATACTAAAAAACTCCTTGCGGAGTTTTTTAGACGGTTGCTGCCAGACTTGGATTCGAACCAAGATAAACGGATTCAGAGTCCGTTGTCCTACCATTAGACGATCTGGCAATGAGAGGCATTCTAGCAAATATGGGCCATTTTTCCAGTTTTAAGAGATTTGCTAAACTATAGGTATGACAAACCAAGAAAATACCGCAACCCCTGCCCGAACAATGTGCGAGAGCTGCCTTATGCCTTTTGAGAAAGACCCAGGAGTACGCGAGAATCCGAAGTACTGCAGTCTCTGCTTTAAAGATGGGAAACTCTGTTACGAAGGAAACGATCTCAAAGAATTTCAACGTGTAGTTAAGGAATCCATGCTCTCGCGTGGAGAAGGCAAGCTCTTCACCGCATTTGCAGTCTTTATGATTCGTTTCGCCCCTCGCTGGAAGAAATCGTAAGTGTTTACGGATTGAGGTCCGGCTTTAGCTCTGGCATTGGTTCTTTGCGTAAATCTTCACACTTTTGGATATTAATGTGTCGTCGTGTCGTGATGAATGCATACCCCGTCGCGGCAAGCCCTCCCCCCTCTCCGTACCCAGCGTCAATCCACGGCTTGAGAATTTCTCCTTCAAACTTTTTTTGATACATCTTGACCCAGCGCTTTGTGAGATTGCCAAAATATCCTGTCACCGGGAGAGATGCACCCATGGTTTCGTTGAGTACCGTCTGAAGCTTCTTCACTTCTTCTGCATCATTCTTCCTTCCCTGTTTGAGATACGCTTTTAGATACGGAGAGCATCCTGCGGGAAGCGGAAGATCGGGAACATCCGTCGTCGCACCAAGCACGGTCCCTGTCGTCGTCGCATAGATACACGAGCCATCATCGCGAGTGTTGTCACTCCGGAAATTTTTTGCCAAAGGATCTGTACAGCCATACACGTACTGAGGAAGAGCAGGATAGCTTCCAAATCCATTCCCAAAGTTATCATTGAGAGTGATCGTGCATGTCTTTATGCTATTGGCAGCAACGGTACCACTTTCGCATCCTCCAAGACTCAGGCTGTACCCAGAAACTGGATCAGTTGAAAGAAAAAAATTGGGATTATCAGAAGGCAGGACGACGTCCGTGCCTGAGGCATTGCCAGGAAACTGGGCTGGGGCCATGAGCGTCTCTTGCGCAACAGCTTTAGAACCAAAAAACGCTGCAATGCGAGAGAGTAGTGACCTCTCTTTTAGAGTAACACTCGCCGGTGCAAGACCAACATGGACAGTAACCTCGCTTGGGATTTTGATTCCTCCATTATCATTTTGCACAGAAACAACAACCCGGAGGAGAGATTCTCCGTTTGGTGTTTCGTCACAGACATTGCCCACAGCATCAGCGTCTGTATCCATTTGATCTGTGTTCGAAATATCTGCGCAGTTGTCTCCTGTCGGAGGAAGGAGTGGCGCACACTGATCGGGCATTGGGGTACAAACTTCTGGGACAGGGGTACAGATTTCTGGACCAGGACCGCAGACAAGGGTCTCGCCTTCTCCGGTACACACTTCTGGCCCTGGTACACAAACATCAGGCAACGGTGAGCACAGAGGTGGCTGAGGTGTGCACACCGCACTCGGGATGGTGTCTCCATCAGGATCGATAGGAAGAACCTGAGCTGTCCCAAGACTCGGCAGGAGGAACAAGAACATCGCAAAAAACATAACACGCATGGGTCGCATAAAAGAGCAGTGTGGGATTAATGAGCATACTATCGCACACTCCCCCGCTTCCACACAAGCAAAAAACCGCTTCTCTGTGGAGAAGCGGTTTTTGGACTATTCCCTCAAGTGTGAATAAGCTAGTTGCCTGTGGTGAAGGACTGCTGACTTGAGGTCGAGATATTGTTCAAAGCATCTGCAGACTCAACAACATAGTAGTACGTGGTTGATGCTGAGAGTGATACAAGTGGAGCGCTGTGACTTGCGACGAGCGATCCGTTTGAAACAATAAGAGCTGACCCGAAGACGAGAGGCGTTGTTGTGCTGTAATACACCTTTGTTGTCGAATTTTCGTTCGTTGCCCAATTGATCGTTGCGGTTGTGGATCCTACTGTTGCAGAAATGCCTGAAATTGTTGGAGCGGTCGTATCAACTGGCGCGCTTGTGGTGAATGCTACGTCTGAGGATACAGCAAGATTTGTGGCAGCATCCTTCGAGCGAACCGCAATGTGGTAGAGCGTTGATGACGAGAGGCCGGTGAGCACCACACTGTGATTAGTCACAAGAGTTGCATCAAGAGTCGTGGTCGATCCATAGGCGCTCGTTGTCCCATAGACAACCTGTGAATCTGCGGCTTCATTTGTCGTCCAAGTAATCGTGGCACCGCTTGCAGTAATATTTGAGACAGCGACAGACGAAATCACTGGAGCAATCACATCAGCCTGAGTGTTTGTAGTGAAGGATGCGTTAGATGACACGACGAGGTTTCCCGCAACATCTGCTGAACGCACCTGGAAGTTATAGAGAGTATTCGCAGAAAGGCCAGTCAACGTGATCGAATGGGTTTTTACAAACGAGAGGTTTGTTGATGTTGCCCCATAGTTTGTCGTAGTTCCATAAGCAACGACGGTGTTTGCATTCTCATCAGTTGTCCATGTGATGGTCGCACCTGAAGATGTAATGTTCGAAACAGCGATAGACGAAATGGATGGCGCAGTGGTATCTGTGGATGTCCCAGTCTGTCCATTGCGGCAATATCTCGTGTACTTTTTATATTCACCCTTGTGCTTTCCTTTACCATTAAAGACATTCCATTTTGCCGTATATGTTCCACCGTTATCGGGGCATGGAATAAGCACCGTCCTCTTCTCCTTACGACCATGATCATCATCGCGGTCATCGTCATGGTTCTTGTTTTCTTTAGAAATATTTTTTACTTCTCCACGGATTGACTTTGCCTGGGCTTTCAATTCTTCAATCTGGCGCATGAGGGCAGAGATTTGAGAAAGGAGGGACGCAATGTCCGAGGACGTCGCACTGCCGCTCGTCGCAAAAGCAAACGAAGGGGTTGATCCCACGAGAAACAACGCAAGAAGGATGGCTGATAAGATCTTTTTCATAGAATTCTCAAAAGATAAGCAATAATAAGGCTTTCACAAACACCCGTTTGGGGTATAGCTTGAGAATAAGGAGTGTGGCGCCTCGGGTTACACATTCCGCACAAGACGATAAATGGGGTTCCGAGTCTACTCCAAAAGAAAACGCCAGAGGTATTAACCCCTAGCGTATAACGCTCTGCCCGAGACCTCTCCCTCATCTTTGATACATGAAGGATTTTCATGGAAATACGTCTCAGGAAACTCTGGTACTGTGATCACCTCAACAGTGACCTGGACGATTCCTTTCCTAACTATCCCGAGATCACGGGCAGCCTTTTCAGACAAATCAATGATCCTTCCTTTTTTGTAGGGACCACGATCAGTAATTTCGACTTCTACGGACCGATTATGGTACGCCACACGCACTTTTGTCCCAAAGGGTAGAGATTTGTGTGCAGCCGTCATGGCCTCTTTGTCGAAAAATGCCCCGTTTGCCATGCACCTTCCGTGAAATCCATCGTCTTTTCCATAAAACGACGCGACACCCCGCAAGATCATATTTGGTTCTTTTGTTTTTGTGTCTTGCGAGTTCAGTGAAAGGAACAGGAGATATATGCCTAGCAACAGGCAAAAAGTCCCGAACACATGTGTTTTCATGAGCCCTCACAACAAGTACTCTAAAAAATATTTTAGAGTACTATTGGCTTTTGTCAAGCACACAGCTTTCTGACAGCTAGCTAACTCCAAAGAACAGACCGCATAGAGATACTGCCATGTTCAATGCCTTCAACAGGAAATACTGGGGTACTGCCCCCTGCCGCACCGAGAGCATAAAGTAACGGAAAATAATGGTCGGGTGTCGGAACAGCAAGTGAGGCGGATACCCCAGCATTTGTATACCCAACAAGAGCACTAACATCTTTTCTCTTGAGGGCTTTTTCCACATACTGGTCAAATTGCCTTGCCCATTCAAAAGGTGAAGCATCTTGTTTCCAATTGATTGCTCGGAGATTGTGAACAATGTTTCCGCTTCCTAGAATCAGCACCCCTCGTTCTCGCAGCGGCGCCAACGAACACCCGAAGTCGTAGTGAAACTGTGCGGGTTTTGAAAAATCAACACTGAGTTGAAATACGGGTATATCAGCTTTTGGATACATGTGCAGAAGAGGAACCCAGGCTCCATGATCAAGCCCGTACCGTTCTTCTTCTATCTTTTGAGGAGCCATAATATTTTTAGTCAGCCGTGCATACTGTGGTGCTCCTGGCGCTTCATACTTCAGGGCATAGAGTTCTTCTGGAAACCCATAAAAATCATATAGGGTTGTTGGCCGCTCTGAGATATCGATCCCCGTTCCTTCTGTCAGCCAATGCGCAGAGATGACAAGTATGGCATGTGGTCTGGGAATACCCTCTCCAATCTTCTCCCACCCACGAGCGTACGGTGTATCCTGAATTCCATTGAGTGGTGATCCGTGGCCCACAAACACAACCGGGAGTTGTGCAGTTGTTGGAGCTTGTGCAAGAAACGCCTCGAGAGCGTGCTTATCCATGACGAGATTTTGCCGCTTTGATAAATGCAGTAAACAGTGGATGGGGGTGAAGTGGACGAGCGAGAAACTCAGGATGGAATTGTGTTCCGAGAAAGAAAGGATGTTTGGATTGAGGGAGTTCAGCGATTTCCATCAGCGACCCATCCGGAGAGGTCCCTGAAAAAACGAGTCCCGCTTTTCGAAGCGCCCCTACATAGGTTGGGTTCACCTCATAACGATGACGATGACGCTCTACAACATGTTCTTTTCCATACGCATGACGAGCGATACTCCCCTTCTCAAGCTTTGCGGTATAACTCCCGAGCCGCATTGATCCACCATAATCACCCCGCGCAAGTTTTTTCTTCTGATCAGGCATGATGTCGATGATTGGGAATGGAGTCTTCTCGTTTACTTCAACAGTATTTGCTCCCTTAAGCTTCAGAACATTACGAGCATACTCTACGGTCAATAATTGCATTCCATAACAAAGACCGAAGTATGGAATCTTGTGTAGTCTTGCATATTCAATCGCCTTAAGTTTTCCTTCAACCCCCCGACTTCCAAATCCTCCGGGAATAAGCACTCCGTCATAGCGAGAGAGTTCTTTGAGTTTGTGGGGATTATGTTCGTATTCCTCAGCTGAGAGCCATGTGAGTTTTGCTTTTACCCCCATGTGCCATGCAGAATATTTGAGTGCTTCGATGACCGAAATATACGAATCAGAGAGCACGAAAGATCCTGTATGGAAATACTTTCCCACCACAGCGATATTCACTGTCGCTCCATTGTTTTTTGTCCGTGTGACAAATCGTTTCCATGCTGATAGGTTAGGATGCTTTTTTGCAGAGAGTGACAACGACTCAAGAAGAAGTTTCCCGAGATGCTGTTTTTCAAAATTCATTGGGACATCATAGATACTGTCGACATCTGGAGCAGAGATCACGTGATCGTGTCTGACATTGCAGTACAGTCCAAGTTTTTCGCGTCGCACTTGATCGATGGGTTCAGAGCTGCGTGCAATGATAAAATCAGGTTGCACACCAGTAGAATTGAGCGCACGAACAGCGTGTTGCGTGGGTTTTGTCTTCATCTCACCTATTTTTCCTGGAACTGGAAGATATGAGACCATAACGAATCGCACATCGCCTGGGTGCTGTAGCGCCATCATGCGTGCACTTTCGATAAAGAGGATGTTTTCGTATTCCCCTACCGTTCCACCGATCTCAATAACCGTAATATCCGCACCTGCTTTTTCAGCAGCGACTTCGATTCTCTCAATGATCTCTATGGGTATATGAGGAACGACCTGAACACATTTTCCCTTGTACTTGAGATTGCGTTCCTTTTCGATAACAGACTGGTAGACCCGCCCTGTCGTCATATAATTTGCCCGAGTGAGGTCAGTGTTCAAAAATCGCTCGTAGTTCCCCATATCCTGGTCGGTCTCATCTCCATCGGACAAAACAAAAACCTCACCGTGTTCGGTGGGGTTCATGGTGCCTGCGTCGACGTTGATATAAGGATCGATTTTGATAGAAGTAACAGAGTATCCGTGTCCTTCAAGGAGCATTGCAATAGAAGAAGCGGTGACCCCCTTTCCAACACCGCTCATCACGCCGCCTACAACAAAAACATATTTCCGTGCCCGGGCCACTCTGGTGTTAGGGCGCACTTTCGGGGGTCTCACCGAAGCCATGGAAAATAGTGTACAGGAAAAACCCTATCCACAGCGATTGACGAAAGGCTTCGTCATGTGGCCTAAAAGACGTCTATTTATACTTTGAGATATTTACGCACAGCAAGATATGAAGAAATCATCCCGAGCAGCACGCCTGATCCAAGCAAAAGGCCAAAAATTTGGCTAAGGTTTCCAATAAAGTACAGGAACAAATCAATTCCTCCGTAAAAGTCACCAGTTGCACTCTTCAACCAGGAAGTAATCGGGTAAAAGAGCGCTGTTGCAATGATCGCTCCGACAACGCCGTACATCATTCCTTCAACAACAAAAGGACCACGAACGAAGCTGTTGTATGCTCCGACAAGTCGCATGACAGCAATCTCTTCTCGAGAGACAAAGATTGCGAGACGAATTGTGTTGAATGTAATCACCACAGCAATCACAATCAGGGCAATCATAATCGCAAATCCAATTTTTTGAACCGATTGTGTGAGTTCTGTAAGACGATCGATAACAATACGATTTTTATTGTAGTTCACACTAAAGATAATGCTAGAATATGTTTTATCCTCAGTGAGATATTTATTAATAGAATCGTATTGTGAAGTATCTTTTGCCTTAATATTGAGGGTTGCTCCAAGTGGATTCTCACCAAGTTCCTCAAGCGCTTGTTTCATAAGATAGTCGTTCTCGTGCCTTTTGTTAAAGTCTTCAATGGCTTGATCTCGAGAGATGTATTCGATTCCAGAAACCTGAGGAAGCGCTTCGAGATCTTTTTTAAGCGCAAGGATCTGTGCTTCGGGTGCTTCGGTCGTCATGTACACATTCACATCAACCTTATCCTTAATGGACTGGAGAGCAGAGTTTAAGAAGACAGACAAGAGAACGATGGACCCAATAAAAAAGAGTGCGACGGTCATCACAAAGATGGATGACAAAGACACAACAGCGTTGCGCCAAAAATTGATGAACCCGGATTTAATAATGCGACGAATATTTGTGAACATAGCTATAAGACGTATTTCCCTTGAGGATCATCGCGAACAATCTCACCAGCTGCCATGGTAATAACTCGCTTCTTGAGCGAATCAATAACTCCTTTGTTGTGTGTTGTGAGAAGTACTGTCGTTCCCATATCATTAATCTTTTTCAAAATCTGGATAACGTCGTATGTAGAAACTGGATCGAGGTTCCCTGTTGGTTCGTCCGCGACAATAACATCGGGCTGATTCACAATAGCTCGAGCGATTGCGACACGCTGTTTCTCGCCGCCAGAAAGCTCGTGTGGAAAGTGGTAGAGCTTACTTTTGAGATCAACAAGTTCGAGCACTTGCGGCACATCAGAAGCAATTTCCTGGTCAGTCTTCCCCGCTGCTTCCATAGCAAAAGCAACGTTCTCATAAGCAGTCTTATTAGGGAGAAGCCTGAAGTCTTGAAACACCATTCCAACGCGACGGCGGTAGTCGGGCATATGGCGGAGGGCAATCTCATGAATATTCACCTTTTCGAAAAGCACCGTCCCTTCTGTAGGAAATTCTTCAATGAGGAGAAGCTTCAGGAGTGTCGTCTTGCCTGCCCCAGAGTGCCCCACAATAGAAAGAAACTCTCCAGGCATGACCTGGAAAGAAACGTTACGGACAGCAAACTGGTCCGAATAGTGCTTCGTAACTCTATCAAAGACAATCATATGATTCCTTTCATTCTAACCTAAACCACGTGCCGCCTCAATAAAGATGTCCAGGTTCCCATCATTTAACACCGCATCTGTATCGCTCGTCTCTACATTTGTACGATGGTCCTTCACCATCTTGTACGGATGTAATACATAGGAGCGGATTTGGTTGCCCCACGCAGCTTGGGTGGTCTTTGAGATAAAAAATTTCTGGCGCTCTTCCTCTGTTTTCGCATCACGAAATTGCGCGACCTTGCCCCGGAGAATTTCTAGCGCTTTTTCCTTGTTCTGCTGCTGACTGCGTTCGTTGGAAATATGCACTGCAAGCCCTGTCGGGAGGTGGGTAATACGCACTGCGGTCTCGCGTTTATTTACATTTTGACCTCCCGCACCACCAGAGCGAGCAAAGTCGATTTCAAGTTCGTTTGGCGGTATGTCAGCAACTTCTCCTTTTGGAAATTTGGGCACAACTTCAACTAGTGAGAACGAAGTGTGTCGTAAGCCCTTTGCATTAAACGGCGAAGTACGGACCAGGCGATGGACCCCTGATTCGTGCTTTAAGACTCCATAGCTTCCCTTCCCTTCAACCTCAAACGTGACATTACGGAATCCTCCGTGATCGTTTTCGTTCTCATGAAGCCTTAGGAACCCCCACCCTTTTCGATCACAGAATTTTTGGTACATACGAAAAAGCATGGCAGAAAAATCTTCTGCGTCATCCCCTCCTGCACCAGAAAAAATAGTGATGATGGCGTTTGCACGATCATACTTCCCCCCTCCTTCAAGCTCTGCTTTAAGATCTTGATATTCTTTGAGTATCGCTTGTGCTCGCGCTTTATCCGCCCAAAAATCTGCCTCTCCCATTGAGAGTTCAATCGCTGCTATCTTTTTTTCTATTTCTTCTTTTGCTGCCATTTGGGCAGTATACAGTATTTTGAGCCACCTCCGAGGATCGAACTCGGGACCTTCGCGTTACGAATGCGATGCTCTACCAACTGAGCTAAGGTGGCTAAATCAATTCCGTTCTGAAATTGATCGCCCGATCATGCGTCGGCACGATATAGGGCAACTCTCAGCTGGTAACGTCTGTTACAAATGACTGAGATGGAGCCAATGACCGGAATCGAACCGGTGACCTTCTCCTTACCATGGAGATGCTCTACCAACTGAGCTACATTGGCATAAATGGGCAAGAGATGTTGTCATACTTTTGACCACACGCCGTCAATGAAAGCAATACTTTTTTTGACTTATTTTACTTTGCGAACCCGGCCATCATAATACAGGATGGCCTCTTTTTCAATCCTAGATCTTTTGCATATACACGCTCACTGTACGGCGCTTAAATGCTTTTCCATGAAGGATATGTTTGTGTGATTTATCAATTTTATGGATAGTGAGCACGCTTCCCCAAAACTCGTCGATTTCTTCCTCTGTCCACACATGCTCTTCGACGCCCATGCGTGGATGAAGATAGGTATTTGCTTCCGCTGTTCCATGTTCACGCAAAAGTCGTTCTGCATGCTGATCCTCATCCTTCAGAAACGTTTTGAAATAAAACCACCCACCATCTCGCATGATACGCAGCACCTCGCTGCGATATCCCATACGTTCTTCTTCATTCAAAAAATGAGAGCTCATCATGTCCAGCACAAGATTTGCAGATCGGTCTTTGATGTTTGGAAATACTCCCGCAATACTTCTTGCTTCGTAGGCAATCGGAAGGTCGCTTGATGCAAGACGTGCCTGTGTAATTGCCTCATCAGCGATGTCATACCCTACTCCCCGCACACCAAAGTTCTTTGAAAGCCATATGAGATTTCGTCCATTGCCGCAGCCCATATCGACGGCAAGTGCCGTCACATTGAAGTGTTTCTTTCCTTCTTTACGATCGACAAAACGACAAAACTTCTCAAGGTCTTCCGAGACATTCATGGAGAGGGCGAGGTGCTCTCCTGTCTTGTACTCCTTATTCCAAAAATCTTTGTGTCTACTCATACTCTCTATCCTACCTCCCCAAGGACCGGAATGCCAAAGAATTTCTGTGGAGCGAGGAGTTCTTTGAGTGGCTCACGTTTTTTCCGCTCTGCTTTGTGCCGAAGCACAGAAGCAAAAGATGAAGCGAGAAATACCGTCCCCTTCCCCATATCACACTCAATCTGGTCAACGGTACGAAAAACTGTTTTGTGATCTTCTTCTCGTTGTGTTGTTCCAAAAAGGTCTTCTTGGAGGATGGTATCGCTCTCGAGGCCCCCAAGCGTCACTCCTGTCGCACGATAAAAGACGTTCTTTCGATATATTGATAGAAAAGCTTTTTGGAGAAGCTCAAGGATAAAGATCGGATCATTCGTTGGTCGGCCAAGAGAGAATTCTGCGGTATGAAAACGGAACTCTTGTGTCTTGAGAAAAAAATGAATGGTCCTTGCGTGAAGGCCGTGCTCTCGTGCTTTTTTACATGCCCGCTCAATATTTTGAGAAAGTTCAGCATAGACGCGCGCACGGTCGCGTGACGGAGGAGTAAAGGTTTCTGTTTTTTGAATCGACTTTTGTGGAGCAGGATCGCCAGCACGTAGGAGAAACACAGACTCCCCACGAAGTTCATGCCACAGTTCTTGATATGGCTTCGAAAGAGTGTGCATCACCCACCCTTCATCACGGTCGGCAAACTCAAGTGCGGTACGAATTCCCAAGCTCTCAAGATATGCGCTCGTCTGGTGGCCGATTCCACACACCTTTCCCGCAGGAGTATCCTTGAGAAAATCGTGGATAGAAGTTCCAGGGATGCATGTGATTCCGTGAGGCTTCCCCCATTTGGATGCGAGTTTCGCAAGTGTCTTTGTGGGGGCAATACCAATAGAGACAGATACCCCAAGTTCATCATCGATCTCTTTTTGGATTCGGGCAGCCATAGCGTGATACGTCAGATGAAGTGGCCGCCGGAGACCCGTGAGCTCGGCATAACATTCATCGATCGACGCTTCCTCGACACGATCAGTGAGGCGGCGAACAATATCCATCATGCGCCGAGAATAGAGAGCGTAGGATTCATAGTCACTGTGAACGACAATGACTTCAGGAAATTTCTTTCGGATTTCATGGATCGGCATTGCACGAGGAATGCCAAATTTTTTTGCTTCGTAGGAGATTGCAGTTGCAATACCTCGTTCTTCCCCGGTCACGACGGGTTTCCCTTTGAGAGCAGGGTTTTTTGCGACCTCCACGGACGCAAAGAATGCGTCACCATCAAGATGAAAGAACGCACGAGGATATTCATACTTCAAAAAAGGCTTCCGCTCACTCATGTGTATTTACGAATGACCGCACGCACCACGGCCTCAATGCGAAGATCCCCCTTAGGCGTGATAGGGCGGTATTTTGGATTTGCTGGCTCGAGATAGGGTTGCCCATTTTTCATCCGAAGATATTTCATAGTATACGCACCATCAACAGATGCAATGACAATAGCTCCAGGCTTTGCGTCACTTGTACGCTCAACCAACACATAGTCCCCCTCCACAATTCCCGCATCTCGCATGGAATCACCCTTCACGCGAAGCATGTATGTGGCCTCCTTCCGTTCCACCAAAAAATCATCGAGCGAAAGCGTGTCGAGAATATCTTCTTCTGCCTGAGACGGAAATCCTGCCTCAATAAAGCCAAGGATTTTTGTCTCAGGGGAAAGATGGAGTGGAATGATTTTCCCTTCCTTGTCACGGCGAAGAACTCCACGTCCTTCGAGCCGGGTCACGAGCTTTGCAACAGAATTCTTAGATGAAAAACCCACCAGCTCACCTATCTCCGAGAATGATGGCATGCGTTTTTTGACAGAATAAAATCGTGCGATTTTTTGCTGGTAGCCTTCATCTTTGAGCTTCTCCATGCGTGTTATTCTATGGTGAACGAACGTTTGCTGTCAATATTGTTCTTTGAAAAGAAGGTGCGGTAACATCATTTCTCTCGATACCATTGCAAAAGTACACATTTTCAGTATAATGGGGCCCATAGCGGGATAGAGGAGAGGTACCTCGTCAGGCTCATAACCTGAAGGCCCTGGTTCGATTCCAGGTCCCGCAACAAGCGGTTTCTTACGTCGAGGTGACAGATCGACACACTCTATGTCACTTCTACGGATAGAAGGGCATCAATTCGGTCCAAAAGCATGCGAGCATGCTTTCGTTCCCTCATTTGTCGGCGTAAGAGAAATCTTGCCCCGACGGCATTCGGTCCAAAAGCATGCGAGCATGCTTTCGTTCCCTCATTTGTCGGCGTAGCTCAGACAGTTAGAGCGTGGGACTCATAAGCCCGAGGTCAGAGGTGCAACTCCTCTCGCCGACACCCGGTTAGCCAGAATCGGAACACTACATTGGTAGTGTTAGGTGTAAGAACATGTTAGGATGTTGTGCGCACCAGATTATGCAGCGGTAAGCATAGCTTGCTGCTGCGGCATTCGGTCCAAAAGCATGTAAG
>CAYPEZ010000007.1:26560-31498 GCA_964409985.1 uncultured Candidatus Saccharibacteria bacterium | reverse complement strand
GATGAAGCCAATTGTCGTCCTCAATAAGATTGATAAGCCTGCCGCCGATCCACATCGTGCTGAGCATGAAGTCCTCGATCTCTTTATTGAGCTTGGCGCGAATGAAGAGCAGTGTGAGTTCACTACCGTGTATGCTATTGGACGTGAGGGAGTCGCAAAAAGAAAACTTGAGGATGAAAACAAGGACATCACTCCTCTCTTGGATGTGATTCTCGAAAAAGTCCCACCAGCTCCACATGATGCAGAGGCACCACTCCGTGCGCAGCCATTCAATCTCGCTTATGATAACTTTTTGGGTCGCATGGCTATCTGTCGTGTGTACGAAGGAAAAGTATCACAAGGCCAGACTCTTTGGGTAAAAAAGCAGAATGGATCAAAGACGCAAGCAAAAATTACCAAAGCATTTACCTTTGAGGGCATTTCGCGCAAAGAAACACATGACGCAGAGGCCGGAGATATTGTTATGCTCGCTGGGATGCCTGATATCTATATTGGAGACACGATTTCAAGCACTGAAGAAGGCGAGCTCCTTCCCGCTATCCATGTCGATGAGCCAACTATTGTTCTTGATTTTCTTGTCAACAATTCTCCGTTTGCGGGAAAAGAAGGCAAGCTCGTGACGAGCCGTCAGATCAGAGAGCGTCTCGAGAGAGAGCTTGAGGTCAACGTTGGGCTTCATGTTGATCTTGAATCAAGTGCTGGAGATCGTTTTCGTGTCTCAGGGCGAGGAGAACTGCATATTGCAATTCTCCTTGAAAACATGCGTCGAGAAGGATACGAGATCCAAGTGTCTCAGCCGCATGTCATCATCAAAGAAATTGACGGCGTAAAACATGAGCCATTCGAAGAGGTGACGATAGATGTAAAACCCGAGTATCAGGGAGCAGTCATACAACGTCTAGGAGAGCGAGCTTGCATTATGTCCAACATGATCACTCACGAAGGGTCTGTGCGTGTTATTTTTGAAGGGCCAACACGAGGACTTCTTGGATATCGTGGGCAGTTTATCATTGACACAAAGGGTGAGGGGATTTTCGCCTCCCGAGTCATTGGATTTAAACCTTACGCTGGTGAAATCGCAAAACGTGCCACAGGTTCAATGATCTCCATGGAGACCGGGAAAGCTCTCGCTTTTGCTCTTTGGAACCTCCAGGAACGCGGTGAGCTCTATATTGGACCAACGACAGAGGTCTATGAAGGTATGGTGGTCGGGAATACTTCGAAGGGGGACGAAATGGTTGTAAATCCCTGCAAGGCAAAAGCACTCTCGAATGTTCGCGCATCAGGAAGCGACGAAGCAATTGTTCTTATTCCACATCACCCAGTGACCATTGAATCTGGACTTGAAATCATGGAAGATGACGAATATTTGGAGATTACCCCAAAATCCGTCCGTCTCCGAAAAAAATATTTGTCTCAAAGTGATCGAGATAAGGCCAAGCGAACCACCGTCAAGGCAGGTGACAAACCTCTCTAGGTCTCTTAAACATACCCCATTCTCGTTGTTGTGGAGCCTCAACATTTTGTCGCAGTATAAGAATACGCCAACGATATGAGGCTTGATAAATATCTAGTTGAACAAAAATTTTTTTCGTCTCGTGCTCGTGCCAAAGAGGCAATTGAGTGCGGAGATGTTCTTGTCGATGGTTCCCAACAGATGAGTCCTGATTTTGATGTTCGAGAGGGTATGCGCGTGGAAGCGCAGAGTGTATTTCCTTGGGTTTCTCGTGGGGCGTTGAAACTTCTTGCGGCACTAGATGCATTTGGCGTCGATCCCGCTGGTCTCAGTGTTCTGGACCTCGGTGCGTCCACGGGGGGGTTTACAGAAGTTTTGCTTTCACGTGGCGCAGAAAAAGTCTATGCAGTAGATGTTGGCCACGAACAACTCCATTCACGTCTGCGTGGCGATCCGCGCGTTGTATGTATGGAAGGGACTGATGTGAGACAACTTGTGCCAAATCAGTTTCCTCAGCAGTTTCAATTTGTTGTTGGAGACCTTTCGTTTATCTCCCTCACAAAAGTTCTCTCAACAATTCATACACTCATGTCTCAAGGCGGAACTGCTCTTCTTTTGGTTAAACCACAATTTGAAGTGGGTGTGGGAGGAACAAAAAAAGGGATTGTGAGAGATAAAGAAAAAAGAAAAGAAGTATTACAACGGATTGAGCGGGATGCTACCCAGCTCGGGTTTGTGTTCCTTGGAGGCATAGAATCTCCAGTCCAAGGGGGGAGTGGGAACGTTGAATACCTTATTCATCTCCGGGCATAATCTTCTCACGTTTTTGTGCTGATCATGGTAGACTAGTTCCATGATTTCGTACTATCAGAAGACTGTATCATCGAAAACGCTCAAACAAATTCCAGACTTTAAGGTTGGTTCCTGGGTTTCTGTAGACCGACCAAATGAAGAAGAGATTCTTCATCTTGTCGGGACACTTGGGCTTGATGAAGGGCTTCTACGGGACTCTCTGGACCCTTACGAGGTTCCACGTGTAGAAAATGACGGCAAGACTGCATATATCTTTACTCGATATCCATTTCTTGAAGAGGGGAAAGTGGTAACACTCCCAGTTCTTATTGGCATCGCAGAAGGATTTGTGTTCACTGTGGTCCAACGGCCCTTCCCGTTCCTAGACAAGTTTGTTGAAGGGAAAATTGAGTTTAATACAACACAAAAGATCCGCTTTCTTTTGCAAATCTTCCAGGAGATTAATAGCACATATTCAACGATGCTCACGCTAGTATCTAAGGAGGTACGCCGACATCAATCGAATCTCGGTAAGGATATTACCAATGAAGACATTGTAAGCTTCGTAGAATTTGAGAATGTTCTCTCAGATCTTCTTGATGCACTAGGCCCGACAAAAACCACCCTTGAGAATATTCTTTCTGGAAAATTACTCACGCTATATGAAAAAGATAAAGCATATGCGGACGACTTGGTGCTCGAGACCGGGCAACTCCTCGATCGCACACGCGCGTTGCTACGTACCGTACAGAGCATTCGCAGTGCATATTCGACTATCATGACGAATAATCTTAACCGTGTCATTAAATTCCTTACAGGAATGACGATTGTCGTGACCGTTCCAGGTATCGTAGTAAATATTTTTGGAATGAATGTCAGACTTCCAATCGAATCTGAACATGCTGTTGCATTCTGGTTTGTTATTGCGCTCACTATCCTGTTAACAATTTTTGCAGTCTGGTTCTTTCGCAAGAAAGGCTGGATTTAGGAGTACTAATACAATGCGCCTCATCTTGGCCTCGCTTGTGATGAGGGTTTTTTAATGCAAAGATAGCTATTTCAAATGGAATTCGATCCTGCTGCCCAAAGGGAATCTAGCAACGGATGGGGGTTGATTTTACGATATTCACGATTTCATCGTGGTCGTCGAGAATGCGGTAGATGGTCAGATCTTCTTCCTCGACAGTTCCATGTCGAAGGAGTAGGTGTTCACGAATGTATACATCGAGTGGTGTCCAAAAATCCTTACCTACCAAAATAATGGGAACTTGGCGGATTTTTTTTGTTTGTACAAGGGTAAGAATTTCAAAGAGTTCATCAAGAGTTCCGAATCCGCCTGGAAAGAACAAATATGCCTCTGATGAAAACGACATTGTCGCCTTGCGAGTGAAGAAATAAAAGAATTCCATCGATTCTGTTGTGTACGGATTGGTGACTTGTTCGTGCGGGAGTTTAATATTCAGTCCCAACGAAATACCTCCTGACTCTTTCGCACCACGATTTGCTGCTTCCATAATGCCGGGGCCACCTCCGGTCACAATAGCGTACCCCTCATAGGCAAGCTTTCCCGCTAGGGTGCGAGCGTCCTTATAATGGGGGTTTTCCTCTGTGAAGCGAGCAGACCCATAGCATGTTACAGATTGAGGATACTTTCGGATGAACTGCATCCCTTTATCGATCTCTTCTTCAATGGTCCGCAGTCGATTTGAGCGCTTTCGGAGATCTGCTTCTATTTCTTCGCGTGTAAGTGGAATGCAGACCAGCTTTTGTTCTGGAGCCACGTGTGGATGTCTTTTTTGCATAAAAAATAGTATATCACGTCAGTACACCCTTCATGGTATACTTGGGGAGAAATGACACGTTTTATTCTATGGCTCAGTGTCATCCTTGCAGGGGTTGGTGCGACGATCGTAGCGGTTGTTCAGGATGCGCATAGTTGGGTAGAGCGACTCGACGATCCAAATACTTTCGTCGTTGTTGCGTCACAAACCAAGCCTCTTCTCTTGGAAGAAGACACGCATCTTGCTACAAAAAATGCTTCGTCGAGTAAAGCAGAAGTGGTCACAACGGTGACTCCCGTCGCCCCTCCGCAAAAGAAGACCCCAAGTCTTCCAGTGGTCAAAAAGCCGCAATCTCCAGATCCCAAGATTTCCCAAGTCCCGGCTGTTTCCGCTGCTGGTCCACAAGGTGATGGAAAAATCAACGAGAAAACAATTATTGACTTGACGAACGTCGAGCGTGTACGAGATGGCCAAACAGTTCTTGCTTGGAATAATAAACTTTCGGACATGGCATATATCAAAGCCAAAGACATGCTCGATAAGCAATACTTTGCGCACGAATCTCCAGAAGGACGTAATGTTGTTGGGCTCGCAAATGGGGTCGGGTACATGTATCGATTTGTGGGAGAGAATCTTGCTGTGGGAAATTTTCGCACAAATGATGAATTAATTGCTGGGTGGATGGGAAGTCCGGGTCACCGAGAAAATATACTGAAGCCTGAGTACACGGAAATGGGGGCCGCAGCAATCGAGGGAATCTATGAAGGAGAGAGGGTTTGGATGGCAGTCCAAGAATTTGGAACCCCGATGCCTCAGTGCGAAAAACCAGATATAACTCAGAAAACATATATCGATTCTATCGAAGGGCAGCTTAAGACTGAGCAAGCGCGTAAGGCGCTGGCTGAGCGG
>CAYPEZ010000007.1:17483-26550 GCA_964409985.1 uncultured Candidatus Saccharibacteria bacterium | reverse complement strand
TAGAAGAAGGTATTCTTCTAGCTGAGAAAGTAGCTACGGAGACGCAAGGAGAAGCTCGGAGACAAAAGATTGATGATTATAACGCACTCGTCGCAACCTACAATAATCTTGTTGTAGAAGTTAAAACTCTTATCGTTACCTACAACGACAGTGTGCGCGTGTACAATGCCTGTATTGAGTCCTAGTTCTATCGAGTGTCTTTGAGATGGGCAACGACGGTTGTCCCTGACAACAAAAAACCGGCGAGAATAAGAAAGAGTGACTGGATTCCGCCAAACGGAATAATGATTGACGCACAAATTGGGGCAATAAGAAAAGCGACTGGTGTGGCGAGGCGAAATGCGGAGACAAGATTTGCGCTCTCGGCTGGGATTTTTTTGTAGAAATATGTTTCTGTCATGGTCTCTAGGATGCTTGCTCCCGCACGACCAATGAATAGTACACTCGCCCACACGATAAGTGTCGTTGAGGTGATAAACGGAATAAGCGCAGCTCCACATGCCATCAAGAAAAGCCCTAACACCAGAAGCTCTTTTTCTCCCAGCCACTTGTCTGCAATTTCTCCAGCGGGAATCTCAAAAATGACAAAAGCAGAAAGTGCGATTGTGAGCGCAAGTCCAATGGTTTGCCAGGGGACATGGACATGCTCTGCCATGTAGATGGGAGCATAGATAATCATCCATGCATAGAAAAATTGCAAAAGTACTTGAACAGAGAGTATTCCAGAAATATCTCGACTGTGGCGGATTTCGCTAAGTGTTTGCTTCAGTGATGGGGTATGGTACGGTGCGTCGCGAAAATCTTTGAACTTGGTGAACAAGAGAAGTAATGGGGGAATGAGCAGTAATGCCCCTCCCGCATAGATGGGAGTAAAGTTTCCACTTGCGGCAACGAGACCTGCAATCGATGGCGGAAACATCCAGGCAATTCCACCAATCGTAAGCGCTGTCCCTCTGACAAGCCCGAGTGATTTCTCTTTTGAATATTTCTCAAGGAAAACATCAATAACAAAATAGAATGCTGTTACTAAGATGCTTTGTAAAAGAAAAGCAGGGAGAATTACCCACCCAGAATCAATAAAAGCGAGAGCAAGCAAGGAGCACATCGATAGCGAGAGCACTGCGATGGCCGCATGGACATTTCCAATATTCTTGAGAAGCCGGGGCAGAATAATCAGGGTTACAAATCCACACAATGCATTAAACGCATACAACAAACCTATAATGCGTTCATGTGTTTGTTCGGGGAGATCTTTTGTTATGGAGAAATGGTTGAGTATTCCCGAGAGAAATGATGAATTTGTGTAGAGTGCCAAAGATATTTGCGCAGACACAAAAAACAAAATGCCATAGATAGCAAGAAAATGGGCGACAGACGGACGAATAAATCTGCGAAGTGTCACAATGGTATTTTACCCCACCGATGTCTTGTCGTCAGTGACGTGTGGCTGTGGATAGTTTCTCTCTGCAAAGCAGAGAGAAACGACCTCATAGCGTTAGATTCCGAAAACCACAGAGATCACGATGGGTTGTTTGTGCGTCTCTTGGAAAAGGAACTTTTCGATGGCATCACGAACAGCTTCTCTGACAGCGTCAAAGTCAATTTGCGCCATACCTGCAGATTCTTTTTCAATAATTTTCTTTGCGAGGAGGCGTGCTTGAGAGAGCAGTTCTTGTGATTCTCGGAGATAAACGAATCCACGAGAAATAATGTCAGGAGACTTAATCATCTTTCGTGTACGCATATCGACAATACCATAAATAACGAACACACCGTCTTCGGCCAGCATTTGGCGATCGCGAAGTACCACCTCTTGGATTTCTCCAACGTTGAACCCGTCAACGAGAATGAGTCCTGATGGAGCTTTTTCTTCTCGAACAACAATTTTTTCTCCACCCACAATCTCAATAATCATTCCGTTGTCAGGGACAACGACGTTCTCTGGTGCAACTCCGGTCGAGATGGCGATATCTCCGTGTTGACGCAAGAGATAATGGTATCCGTGGAGTGGAATAAAGAATTTCTCCTTTACTTTCTTGTGAATCCACTCGAGTTCTCCTGAATTCGCATGTCCTGAGGAGTGAACATCCGCAATCTTGTTGTGGATGATGCGCGCTCCTTGGCGTGAAAGATTGTCTTTGAGCTTTTGAACTCCGCGTTCGTTTCCTGGGATAATTGAAGAAGACATCAAGACGGTATCGCGAGGGGAGAGGCGAATGTGCTTATGAGTTTTATTCGCAATACGCATGAGCGCAGCAAACTCTTCTCCCTGTGCTCCTGTCACAATGGCGACTACCTTTGATTCTGGATAATTTCCAACATCTTCAATAGGGACTATGGTATCGTCTTTGACTTTTAGTCTTCCATCAAGTCGGATGAGCTCGAGGTTGTTTTTCATGCTTCGACCATCAACAAAGACCTTCTTCCCATACTTCTCCGCCATAGTAATCATCGCAATCATGCGATCGACCTGAGATGAAAATGTCGCAATCACCAGGCGTCCGAGGGTTGTTTTGATGATCCCCTCTATGGTGTCCATCACGCGAGCTTCTGGAAGAGAGAACCCGGGGTTTTCGCAGTTGGTTGAGTCGGTAAGGAGAGCAAGGATTTTTCTCTCTGGCTGATCAAAGCGTTTCCAGTGCTCAAACTCATCGGCTGTCGGTGTCCCATCGACGTGTTGAAGACGAAGGTCTCCTGTGTGGACAATTTCTCCCCATGGAGTGTTAATTGCCACCGCCATTGAGTCAGGAATTGCGTGTGTTACGCCAAAGAAGCGCAACACAAGGTCTCCAACTTGGATCGTGTCATTTGTTTCGATTTCGCGAATATCGAGTGTTGGCTTTCCTGGAAATTCCTCCTGGCGTTTTTTGATCATGAGTGCCGTAAAGTGGCGTGTGAAAATTGGCGGGTTTCCAAGTCCATCCAGGATGTAGGGGATACCTCCAATGTGATCGAGATGTCCGTGAGTGATAACGACTCCACGGATCTTTTCTTTTTTGTCTTCTAGGTAGCGAGTATTTGGAAGAATGAAATCTACTCCAGGTGTGTCATCTTCAGAAAATTGTACTCCAATATCGACAATAAGGATGTCTTTTTCTGTTTCAAACACTGTCATGTTTCGTCCAACTTCCTCGACACCACCCAAAGGAATAATACGTACTGTGTCTGGGGCAATAGGGGGAATGCGGAGAAGTTCGGCCTGTTTATCTTGTGCGTGCTTGATTGTCTGTTTTACTCGTGCAAAATGATTTCCGCCACGAGGATTTCCTCCTTTGTGGAAATTTCCACGTCCTCCGCCACGATGTGCATTTCCACGTCCACGTCCTCCGCGATGTTTTCCGCCACCGTGTCCAAGTCCTTGTGGTCTTGGGGCCCCAGTGTGGAGCGGTCGATGCCCACTAGTAAAACGGCCATGTTGCGGATGACCACCTCCTGTCCGTTGGGGCCGTGGGGGAGGAGCAATGAGTCTCCCGCCTCTGATAAAGGGGCGAGTGCGTGATTGTTGATGAGGTTTATGAGGTTGAGTTGGTTCTGCCATATCGGTCAATAAATAAATAATGATGTTTTGTTGTTACACTAAAGTTCGATGAAGAATACACTTATGAATCTGAAGATTGATGAATAATATGAGGCCGATCTTTTGCAAATATATGCCACACACGTTCGGTTTTTGTGTACCATTCAAAAATTGATGCAAATCGATCAGATTTTGTTGTCATTGGGCCAATGGTGACACCGCCGATCTTTTCGTTTAACGCATAGATAAAAGATGGGCTATAGAGAAAAATTGCGGGTTTATCAATTCGGATCTCATCTAAAAATCCCTGAAGTGAAGCTGCTTCTTCTTCGGTTGTCGTTGCCCCACGTGCCTGTTCGAGGAATTTATCTGCTTTAGAATTTGCGTACATGGCTATATTCAAACCCGGATCTGTTCGTTGTGAGGAATGCCAGAATGGAAAAAGGTCAGGTAGCTTATCTGCAACAGCCCCGTAGAGCAACGCATCATATTGTCGAGGGGTAATGATCTCTTTTGCAAGAGTGGATTTGTCATAGACTTTTGCTTCAACATCGATACCTTTTTCTCGCCATAAGTCGGCGATAAATTCCGCTGCCTGCTTCAATTCTTCGGTGTCACCGGTGCTTATTGATAGCGTGAGGGGATTAGAAGTTTTCTTTTTTGCATCCTTCTTTTCATAGAATCCATTTTCTCCTTTTGTCCATCCTGCCTTATCGAGAAGCGCCTCAGCTTGTGTCGATCGTTCTTCTGGGGTACTCGTACTGGTATACATCATGCCATATCTGCCAGGTGGGATAGGACCATCTATTGATGATCCATATCCAAGAAGTACTTGATTGATCAGCGCTTCGCGGTCCGTAAGAATTTCAAGCGCAGAACGAACTGCCTTGTCTGCGAGAGAAACATTGTGTGCTTGGTTAAAGTAGACCGCGAACACTCGATCAAGCGGGCTCGATAATACATGCGTGTTTGGTTGAGTTGAGAGAGTCTTTCCGAGTGAGGGGTCCACATCAGAAATAGCAGTTACCTCGCCATTTTCATATGCGCGCAAGAGCTCCTCGCGATTGCCATAAAATGATATGACAACAGTTTCAATGTATGGCCGGCCAAGAGCAAAGTGTTTGAATGCTTTAAGGGTGTAAGAGACAGGAATCCCGTCGCCGCGAGAAACAACGTCCTCAATCATGTATGGCCCAGTCCCCACTGGCTTTAGGTTATAGCTTGAAAGATCAAATTGTTCTCTTGGGACAGACTCCCAGAGATGCGCAGGAAGGATGCCCATGCTGAGTTGTTCGATGAATGGAGCATATGATGTTGGAAGGATAAACACCACTGTGCGATCATCAGGAGTTTGTACTTCGATTCCTTCCCAACTTGCTCTGCGAACCCCCTTAATTTCTCGGGCGCCATCAACCATTGCCGCAACGGTAAAGGCAACATCGTGTGATGTGACGGGAGTCCCGTCATGCCAGCGGAGCCCCGCACGAATTGTTGCCGTGTATGTTTTCCCGTCCTCACTCACAAGCACATTTTCTGCTAGATCTGGTCGGTACGATCCATCAGGCATTTTGCGCACGAGTCCTGAGTAGATAAGCGCAGCAAGATCACGATCTGTGTCGGTACGTGCAATAACCGGATTGATGTGTCTTGGAAATCCTATGACGCCTTCTGCGAGTGTTCCTCCTTGCTTCGGCACTTCAACCATACGTGTGTCAATGAATTTGAGCAGGAGAAGAACCCCAGTGATGAGGGAGACAAATAGTGCGATCCAGAAAATCTTTTGTTCGAGTGGAGAAAGGGCAGAAATAGCCCGGTGTGATGGTGATGAGGTATTCATGGATAGAATGAAAAGTACACAACAAATCAGCGCATGACCTGATTCTCAAAGAATGCTCTCGAGGGGATGTTCCTATCCTACAAGCAGTGCGAGCATGTTCGCGACTACGAAGAGAACCGCGAGTACAATGGTCGCATTGAAGAGGGTGCGCTCAGCACCACGGCGAGCGTAGGAGACCTGTGATCCATCTCCACCAAAGGCTCCTCCAAGCTCCGCTCCGGAGCGTTGTAGCATGATGGCGATGATGAGGAGAACCGCGAGCAGTATTTGCGCCCACGGCAATATCCCTGCGAGTAATGTCATGTACCCGTTAACCTATCATAGAGCTCTGGGGGAGGCAAGTCCTCCTGGGGGAAATCCCTTATCCACAGTTGTGATACGATAATTCTATATGAAATGGATTGTTGTTGGGCTCGGAAACCCAGGGAGCGAATATGAGGAGACACGCCATAACGCTGGTAGAGATATTGTGTCTGGTTTTGTTAAAAAAGAAGGCTTGGGTCCTTGGGAGTCTGTTCCAAAAAAGAAGCCCATTGCAACAGTCGCAAAAGGAAAGGTCGGAAAACATGAGGCTCTTTTCGTTCTTCCTGATCTTTTTATGAATAATTCTGGGAAGGTTGTTGCAGGGTACGTGAAGTCTAAAGCTGCGGCAAAAAACCTTCTCGTTGTTCAGGACGATCTCGACTTACCTTTGGGCACGGTGAAACTTGCATATGGGCGCGGTTCAGGAGGGCATAAGGGAGTTGAATCCATTATGCGTGCAGTGAAGACAAAAGAGTTTGTGCGTTTGCGCATTGGCGTCTCGCCCCATACAGCATCAGGGAAAATTAAAAAACCGGACGGCGAAAAAGCCGTCATCGACTTTGTTCTTGGATCATGGAAACCCAAAGAAGAAGAGAGTCTGAAAAAGATTGAGAAACGCGCACGTGAAGCTATTGAAACTGTCATGACCGAGGGTCTCGACCGTGCGATGAATGTGGTGAATTCACAATAAAGTATGGACCTTCACGAGAAACAATTTTCATTAGTGAAACGTGCAGAGAGTTTTACGCATGCATGGCGAGGGCTTGGGATCTTTCTTCGTTCAACACACAATGCGTGGATCCATGTCGCGGTCTTTATTGGCGCTGTGGCGCTCGGGATGTATTTTTCTATATCTCGCACAGAGTGGATGTTTCTTTTCCTTGCTGCAGGATTTGTGTTTGTTTCCGAGGCTTTCAATACTGCGATAGAAATTGATATAGATCTTACGTCACCAGGACACCATCCTTTTGCCAAAGATACAAAAGATGTTGCTGCAGGAGCTGTTCTTCTCTCCTCAATGACTGCGTTCATTGTGGGTCTGTTCATTTTTGTTCCATATATTGTTCGATAATCTTTTGAAATAACAAAACAGCGTGGAGAGATCTTCTCCACGCTGTTTTGTTAGTGTTTATTACTTTGCTTCTGGGAAAGAGAGCGTCATCTTTTGGTCTTTGGGTTCAAAGAGAGAGATCTGGAACGGATAGGTCTTACCGAGTTCAAGCTTTGAGCGGAGTTTTTCCTCGGTGCCAAACTCTGAGACATGGACGAGCCCAGCCACACCTTCCTCGATAGAAGCAAGGGCACCGTACTTGTTGAATTTGATGACCACACCACGGACCGTATCGCCCTTCTTGTACTTCTTCTCAGCTTCTCGCCATGGATTCTCCTTTGTTGCCTTAATCGAGAGAGAGATTTTGTTATCTTTGATCTCAATGACTTTTGCACGTGAACGCTGACCGACCTTCAAGAATTTGCGAGGATCGTCAACGAGACCCCAATCAATCTCTGAAATGTGTACAAGGCCTTCGAGTCCATCCTCAACTTTGATGAAAGCTCCAAAGTCCACAATACCGGTGACTTCACCTTCGACAACATCACCAACCTGGTAACGAGAAAGAATCTGGCCTTTCTCTTTCTGGGTATGATCCTTTTCAGAGAATATGAGTTTGCCTTCCTTTGGTGCAGCCGTGATGATCGAGACCTTGAGGCGCTGGCCAAGGAGCTTGCGAAGTTCTTCCAAGATGCGGTCTTTGTCTCCGTCTTCAACGCGAGGGTAGTGTTCACTCGAGAGTTGAGATGCAGGAAGGAATCCTTGTACACCTTGCCACTCCATAATGAGTCCGCCTTTGTTTGCATCTTTGACGAGGACTTCCACAAGAGCTTTTGACTTGAGGAGAGTTTCAGCTTCAGCCCAGATCTGGGATTGACGGGCTTCTTTGAGGGAGAGTTCCATGTATCCGTTTGCATTCTCGCTCTCTACCACCTTCGCGGTGATGCGATCGCCAACGTTCATGCGCTTGATGAGATCCTTTGCGCTTTGGTATTCACGTCCGTAAATAATCCCGACGCCAAATGGTGGCATGTCGACATATACAGCTCCTGCTGCAACCGCAAGTACTGGCCCTTCCACAAGATCTCCTGGCTCTGGGCGCGTGAGCGGCATGTTTGCGAGGAGGGCAGTCATTGGGCGATGGTCCTCGACGACCACCTCAGCCTCACTCGTATGTTTTGTTTCTTTCGTTGTCATATATATTGTGTAATAAAAAATCGCCGTTCGGCGATCCCGTGCACATCGTGTGGACGGGTTCGTGGCTTGGGGATGAAAAACACAAACGGTTCTTCAGGGTTATTCCAAGTAGCACGTGCCTTGTAACAAACATCTCCCTCAATAAGAGATGGGGGGATCCTACCACACGAGAGTGGCCTGGGCAAGGGTTGTCGTTAGGCTCATTCCTTCACGTGTTTTGGGACTGGATTTGTTATAAACATGTCCTATCATAAAAAAAGATTGTAAGAACATATCCCACAAGGTACACTCTCATTATTATGGTAATTACATGGTTTGGCGCACAGTATGTGAAGCTCCAGCTCAGTGATACGGTCATTGGCATTAATCCCATTGGAAAAAAGGCGGGCATCCCAACAACAAAGTTTGGTTCGTCGATCGCACTTGTCTCCGCAGAGCGGCCCGACATGAATGATCTGGAACAACTTGAGTATGGTGAAAAAAAGCCCTTTGCTATTCGGGGCCCGGGTGAATACGAAATCCAAGGAGTTCCTGTCGTTGGTATTGATGGGGGATTGTCTCCAGATGAGAAAGTTCGTAACACGATTTATGTTCTGGAGTTTGATCAAATGCGTGTGTGTGTCATGGGAGCACAAAAGAACCCTAATCTTACAAGTGAACAGATTGAACAGATTGGAGAGGTCGACATTCTCTTTGTCCCTATTGGGGGAGGAGATGTGTTGTCACCAGCTGAGGCGGGGAAGCTCTCGGTGACCCTTGACGCAAAGCTCATCATTCCGGTTCACTACGATGGCCCGAAGTCTAAGGAGCTTGCAACATTTCTCAAGGAAACAGGAGCAGAAGATGCGAAGGGGGAAGAGAAGCTGACACTCAAACGAAAAGATATTGAATCATTTGAAGGGGAAGTAAAAGTCTTAATCCCTGGAGTGTAGAAATCCGCATGGAAGGCTTTTTTCGATTCATTGAAGAGCTTCAGGCGAAGCCACCACATGTGCGTCAACGTTATGCGCTCCTTGCAACGGGGATATCCGGGACACTGATTTTTCTTCTGTGGCTTTCACTGTTTCCCGCAAAACTCGATTCTCTCACAAAACAAGGCACAAAAGCCCCGAGTCCTTTTGCAAGCATTTTTTCTGAACTCAAGGTTTTTGGTGATCAATTT
>CAYPEZ010000007.1:0-17473 GCA_964409985.1 uncultured Candidatus Saccharibacteria bacterium | reverse complement strand
GATTCAATCAAGTCTCAGCTAAAATACGTAAAAGAAGAAGCATCCTCTTCGCAGATACTCCTTAATATCGCCAAAGAGATGGCTTCTACATCGACGTCAGTTTCTACAACTACTGGTGAGTCAACTGGGGAATAAATATAAAAAATATAGATTATGTGGCTCAACAGAGCTAAATAATCTATATTGACAAATACATATATATAGTGCATAATAGATATATTGCTCTTTGATTTTTCCCAACCACATAGCTAGCTAGAGGAGTATAGAATATGAACAACGTTCTTGCGTTGGTTCGCACGAACACGTGGTCAGATGTCAGTGGCGTGAAATACCGCTACTCGCTCGGGCCTGCTGTCGACGTGAACACGTTCATCGCCGCCAAGGCGCTGGACGAGAGCGGAAAGCCCAAGTACTGGGCGCGCGAACAGATCTCGTCGATCTGGCGGGAGAAGGACGACAACTCTGGCAAGAAGTGGAAGATCTGGCAGCGTCCGTTCAAGGACGGCTGTCTCCACAGCCTCTTCGTCCACCCCGACCTCGGGGCATTCCTCGTTACTCACAAAGGGAACGAGATCGAAGATCTCTGGGTCATCCACGAGATGGCACAGATGACGAGTACCTCTGTCCCCGACCGGGCGGTGCTGAAGGTCTGGCTGGAGCGGGAACACCGCTTCAATCGGAGCTTCACCCGCGAGGAGTCCCTCGCATGGGACATCCTTCTCCGTAAGGGAGCAAAAGAGGAAGCGGTAGCCGCAGCAGAGGCAGCGGCGAAGGAAGAAGCTGAGCGAGCTGCACGGCTCGAGGCCCAGCAGGCCGAGGAGCGGCGACTCCAAGAAGAGAGTCGCACTCGGGCGGCAGCACACCAAGCGAAGATCCAGGCGATCCTCTCGCGAGAGAAGGTCATCGGGATTACACCGGAAGGCCTGCGACTCGTCGCAATCCCTGTCGAAGGGAGCGAGTACGCGTCACTTGGCGATGGTACGCGATGTGTGTACGTCCAAGGCGAGGACCTCGAGTTCTTCGAGGTGTCCAAGTCGAGGGGCGGCCGCGTGGGACGCAAGAACCTCAAACAAGCGAAGAAGTTCGCTCAGGTGGTGGCGTCTCCCATGAGCACAATCACTCCGCAGGTGAAGACGAGTTCACTCGTCGGCACGATGCGAGTGGTTCGTGGTGAGGTGGAGCAAGATGCTCCGATCTTCACGGAGATCAGCGATCTGAAGGGGTTCCTTAAGGGTCACCCCGACCAGATTGCTGTCCATGTGGACGGCGACGCGAGCAAGGGGCAACTCTTCAGCTTCGCCAAGGGGGTTTTGGTTTCGCTCGGGCATCATCCCGTCGCGTAATCACTTCCCCTAGGGGGCAATTCAGGGCCGGGAATCGTAAGATTCTCGGCCCTTTTTCTTTGTGGAATACGGGTTGTTTTGAGGGTACATATTTGTTAGAATATGACTATACATATGGCCAAGAAAGCTGCGGAAGAAAAGGCTCCTGATGAGAGTCGTGTGGGTGGAGTGATGCCAATGAACATTGCGGAAGAGATGCGTGTCTCATATCTCGACTATGCGATGAGCGTGATTGTCTCTCGTGCGCTTCCTGATGTGCGTGATGGTCTCAAGCCGGTTCATCGCCGCATCCTCTACTCAATGCATGAGAATGGGCTCACTGCATCATCACGATTCAAAAAGTCAGCGACGGTCGTTGGAGACGTGCTCGGAAAATACCATCCACATGGTGATGCATCAGTGTATGACGCTATGGTGAAGCTCGCACAGGATTTTTCCATGAGATATCCCTTGATCTCTGGTCAAGGAAACTTCGGGTCCATCGATGGTGACTCAGCTGCGGCGATGCGTTATACCGAGGCAAAGATGTCACGCGTTGCAGGAGAACTTCTTCGTGATCTTGAAAAGGATACTGTTGATTTTCGCCCCAACTATGATGGATCGCGCAAAGAGCCAGATGTGCTTCCGTCGCTCGTTCCAAACCTTCTTCTCAATGGAACGCTTGGAATTGCCGTTGGTATGGCGACGTCTATTCCTCCTCATAATCTTGGAGAAGTGATGGATGCCACCGCACATCTTATTGAGGATCCCGACGCCACAACAGAAGATCTCCTCCAGTATGTTCAGGGACCTGATTTTCCTACGGGAGCCGTGATTTACAACAAAAAAGAGATTGAGCATGCTTACGCAACTGGTCGTGGGGGCGTGACGTGTCGTGGCGAAGCAGAAATCAGCGAAGAAAAAGCTGGGCATGGAGTCATTGTGATTACGTCGCTTCCATACCGAGTGAACAAAGCAGACCTCATCGCAAAGATTGCAGACCTTGTCCGAGAGAAAAAGCTCGAGGGGCTCAAGGGTATTCGCGATGAGAGTGCGAAGGGGGACATTCGCATCGTGATTGATCTCAAGACCGGAGTCCCAGGGCAAAAGGTTCTCAACTATTTGTATAAGCACACGGAGCTTGAATCAGTCTTTCACTTCAACATGGTGGCGCTTGTGGACCAGGTTCCACAAACACTTTCACTCAAATCCATTCTCTCTGAATTCATTGGTCATCGAAAGACTGTGACGCGCCGCCGCACGGAGTTTGATCTTGGAAAGGCAAAGGATCGTGAGCATATTCTCCTTGGACTGAAAAAAGCCCTCGACCATATCGATGAAATCATTAAAGTCATTAAGGCTTCGAAGGATACGCCGACTGCGCATGCGAATTTGATGGCGAAGTTCAAGTTCTCGGATCGCCAAGCAACGGCAATTCTCGAGATGAAACTTCAAAAGCTTGCAGGACTTGAGCGTAAGAAGATCGAAGATGAGCTTCATGCCATCCAAGAACTCATTAAGGAGCTCGAATCTATTTTGAAGAGCGAGAAAAAACTTGTCGAAGTCGTAAAGAAGGAGCTTAAGGAAGTTCGAGAGAAGTACGGTGATGACCGAAAGACTCGCGTGCAGAAGGGTGGTGTTAAAGAGATTTCTGACGAAGATATGATCCCTGAGAAGGAGACGGTGATCGTGCTCACCAAGGGTGGATATATTAAGCGCACTGACCCCTCAGAATATCGCGTCCAAAAGCGTGGTGGTGTGGGTGTGGTGGATCTTGATACCAAGGATGAAGACTATGTGCGTATCTTTGTGTCGACCAATACGCACAACGACCTCCTCTTCTTCACTGACAAAGGAAAGGCCTATCAGATTAAGACCTACGAGCTTCCGGAAGGGAAGCGTGCAACGAAAGGGAAGTCCATTATGAACTACCTCTCACTCTCAGGAGATGAGACCGTCACATCGATTCTCTCGATGCCAAAAGAAATGAAGAAAGCAGAAAAACTTTCGCTCTTCTTTGTGACCCAAAAAGGCGTTGTCAAAAAAGTTGCCGCAGATGGATTCAAAGATGTTCGCCGCTCAGGACTCATTGCGATTAAACTCCAAGGAGGCGACGAACTTCTTGCTGCACGATTTGTTGAAGACGGTGATGAGCTCATGCTTGTCTCGGAGAAAGGCCAGTCTATTCGCTTTAAACACTCAGATGTTCGCGAGATGGGCCGCAATGCTGGTGGTGTCCGTGGAATGAATCTCAAGGGAGACAAACTTGTCGCTGCTGATGTGATCAAGAAGAGTTATGAAAAGCCGGAAATTCTTGTTGTGTCCGAGCAAGGGCTTGGAAAGATGACTGTCCTTAAGGAGTATAAGGTTCAAAAGCGTGGAGGCTCTGGGATCAAGACGTTTAAAGTAACGCCAAAGACTGGAAAGCTTGTGGGAGCAATGGTCGTTGTCGACAAGGAGGCAGAACTCGTCGCTATTTCCAAGCAGTCGCAGGTGATCCGACTTTCGCTTGCTGAAGTTCCTTCCCTCGGACGACAGACTCAGGGGGTACGGATTATGCGCCCACGGGCGGGGGACTCTGTGGCTTCGCTTGTCATTTTGTAGCCTTTGCAAGGCGTGATTTTGGCGCATTGCTAGGTGTGAGCCTGCGCAACCCCGTCACCGTACATGAGTACGGCTCCGGGGTATGCTCGGCTCCGACACCGTCGCACTGCATCCAAAATCTCATCCTTGCAACCGTAGTATGGAAATACTCGGATGCCTCAAACTTCATCCGTTTTTCCACTTCCTTCGACTTTTGATGTCTAAAATATTATACCCATGTTCCCCACAGGTATTGCTCAAAAGACCCTCTCGTTTAGGGAGGGGAAATTTGCTATAATGGTTTATAGGGTCGTTCGAACTCAGTACCCCCTAACTCATTCCTTACTCTGACTCCAAATCTCTTGTATCCTCAAAGGCTTACGTATGGCCTTCGAGGAAAAAACTCGGCCGAGCGTGTACTGGCACGAATTCCAGGAGAAAGGGTGGGTTGGGGGGTAATGGTTTCGAACTGTAAATGAACCTATGCGGGATGCCCGCATACCTACACTCAATTCTACTGGCTCGCAGGTGAGTTGACAAGGCTCGCAGAGGATAACTCCACTAAACAAATCCCTCACACTAAGGAGGGGAAAACGTTGATTTTTGGGGGAGATTCCTTGGTACAATAGACTCATGTTTGTTCAGCCATCTGATGTGGTTTCCTCGCTTAGTCTTATTCCAGGGTCCATGGTCGCAGATTTTGGGTCGGGGACGGGGGCGTATACGCTTGCTGTAGCAAAAGCTCTCGGTGCTTCTGGGAGAGTCTATGGTATTGATGTCCAAAAGAGCCTTCTTGCTCGACTGAAGTCCACCGCAACAAGTGAGGGGCTCAGTAATGTTGATGTGATTTGGGGTGATTGCGAAAAGATTGGAGGCACAACCCTCAGAGATCAATCCATGGATCTTGCCATTGTCGCAAACATTCTCTTTCAGGCACCAGACAAAGTGTCTCTTCTTAAAGAAGCGAAGCGTATTCTCCGCCCAGGAGGGCGGGGGAAAATGCTCCTCATTGATTGGGCTGGATCATTCAAAAACCTTGGGCCATCGCGCGATCATGTGGTCACAGAGATTGAGGCACGCAAAATTGCAGAAGGAGTGGGGTTTATTTTTGAACGTATGGTTCCTGCTGGCTCACACCACTATGGATTACTCTTTCACACCTAACCTATGAGCGTAGAAAAGAAAAAGATGAAGCCGTTTCAACTTGCGATTTTTATCATTGCGATTGTCATTGCTGTTGTTGCTGTTGGTGTCTTTTCAAAATCTGATCGTTCGCAACAAAAACAGGGGAGTGGTGAAGTCAATTATGGCGCAGTAAGCATCTGGGGGACGGTCCCGAATAATCAAGAAGTGGCGAAGATTTTTAAGGAATTTAATTCTACATATACAGATCAGGTTTTTGCTTCCTACGTATATGTTCCGCCCGAGGACTTAGAGCAGAAATTACTCGAAGCACTCAGTAATGAACAGGGGCCAGATGTACTCATTTTGCCACTCGAATGGCTTCAAAAAAATATTCTCCGTATTGTTCCTATCGGTTATGATCCGCAAAAAGGAGGGATCAGCCAGAGAGATTTTAAAGATACCTTTACCCAAGCCGGAGAAGTGTTTCTCTACCCTGAAGGCATCATGGCCCTCCCGCTTGCGATTGATCCGTTGGTGATGTATTGGAATCGTGATCTTTTCTCAAACGCAGGAATTGTCACCCCGCCAACAACATGGAAAGAAGTGCTCACGCTCACGAAAACGCTCACAAAGAAAAAAAATCTTGATATTACTCAAGGTGCGATTGCTCTCGGTGAGTATGAGAATGTGATTCATGCAAAAGATATTCTGTCACTGATGTTTCTCCAAGTGGGAGCTCCAATTACGCAGATAGGTTCTGGGGGGAAACTTTTGAGCACACTGGGAACATACCCCGCTGTCGCTCAAGCCGTAAGATTTTATACAGATTTTTCAAATCCGCTGAAGAGCAGTTATTCTTGGAATCGTTCCCTTCCTTCATCGCAAGAAATGTTTTTGAGTGGAGATCTTGCGATGTATGTTGATTTTGCAAGTGTGAACAAGACACTTCTGACCAAGAATCCTCGCCTCAATTTTGATCTCGCTCCAGTACCGCAGACAGAAGGCCAAGAAACTTTTGTTACATACGGTAAGATCCACGGAATTGCAGTGTTGAAGAGAGGGAAGAATACTCCCGGAGGTGTTGCCTTTGCAAAATTATTTGCTGGGAAGAAGTATGCTGATGTGTTTGCAAAAGCAGCGGGGCTTGCGCCAATGCGACGAGATCTTCTTTCTGTGCCTCAGTCTGACGCATTTACGTCCATTTTGTACAGCGCTTCACTTCGAGCGAGAAGCTGGATTGACCCACAACCCATGCAGACTGACTCAATTTTTGCGAGGATGATTAACAGCGTTCTCTCTGGGGAAAATACACCAGATATTGCGGTGACCAAAGCCGATCTTGAAATTAATTCTCTCTTGCAACCTAAGTAATGTATCTATGAGGCCTTTGATGAAATTTTCAGTTGTATTTCTCGCACTGATCTCAGTCGGTATTCTTCCTCTTGTCACATTCGGACAGGGGCTTGTCCCATGCGATGGGACTCGGGTAAACCCATGTACGTTTGAGATGTTTATTACGCTGATCCAGAATGTCCTCAAGTATCTGATTTACACCATTGCGACCCCAATTGCGGCTATTATGTTTGCGTATGCGGGTTATTTATACATGACAGCTGGTGATGAGATGGGGAATATAAAAAAAGCTCACGATATCTTTGTTTCAGTGTTGTGGGGATTTGGCGTGATGCTTATTGCGTGGGCATTAGTATGGTTCATTATTACGTTCTTCACTGGGGATAATAGCGAATACAATCTGCTCCAAGCTCCGAACGCAGCGGCACAAACGCAACCATAAAGACATATGTATACATTCATCGACTATTTCCGTATGTTCCGTCTGTTTTGGGTGAGCATACTCATGTTTGTTGGTCGCATGGCAATCGCTCAGGGAACATACCCAAACCCTCTTGAGAATATTGGGGTCACAACGCTTCCGCAATTTTTTGCAAAGGTCCTTGATGGGTTCTCATTCCTTCTAATGCCTCTTGTGGTGATCTTTATTATCTACGCAGGATATCTTTTTGTGACAGCACAGGGAGAAGAAAGCCGTATTCAAAAAGCACGCACTGCGCTCTGGTGGACAATTATTGGGACGGGGGTCATTATCGGAGCAAGACTTATGGCGAATATTTTGAGTGACACCCTCTCTCAGTTAAATCAAGTATGATCATGCGCATTCTTTCAAGTATTCTGGTGGCATCTGCTCCATTCGTGGCGTGGGCGCAAAATTACGATGGAACACGACTTGGAAATCCTGTTGCCCGCATTATGCAGCCTGGGAATCTCATTGATCTTCTCATCACGATTATCCAGTTTCTCGGTGGCCCTATCGTTGTGCTTGGGATTATCTATGCAGGGTACAACCTCGTGACTGCCCAGGGAGAAGAGCGCAAGCTCGACACAGGGAAGAGAGCCCTGCTTTGGGTGATTGTGGGGGCGGCAATTATTCTTGGGGCGACGATAATCAAGAATGTTGTTGGGAAAACGTTTACAGACATTTTTGGCACCTAGAGATATACTGTATTTATGATGACTCGAATTCGGACTTTCTTCTACACTCTTCCTGCTCTTGTTGCCCCCCACCTGGCTTTTGCGCAGGTTCCTCCAACTGATTTCAGAGGGGTTGTCGATCTGGTATTAAAGTTTCTCCAATGGATCACTGCACTCGCATGGATGCTCCTTTTTATGTCTTTTGTCTATACTGTCATTAAATTTCTCCTAAATTTTGATGACGAACGAGCACGCGAGGAAGGGAAGCGTTCCATGGTCTTTTCACTTGTTGCGACAGCAGCGGTCTTTATGGTTTGGGGGATTATTTCATTCCTCACCCGATCTGTTTTTGGTCTTGGGGGATTTGGAATCCCCGTGCTGACTCCGCCTACAAACCCATGATACTTCGAACTCTCATTCTTGCCGTTCTGCTATTGATTGCCCTTCCCGCATTTGCTCAGGCGCCTACTGATGTTTTTGAACTTCTTTCATTGATTATGCGCTGGATAAGCAGTATTTTCCCCGTACTCATTGGATGTATCGTTGTCGTTATTTTTTGGAACCTTTCGCAATTTGTGCTCCACGCAGATGACGAAAGAGAACGATCGAAATATAAGCAGTTTATGATTTGGAGCGTGGTCGGCATGTTCCTTATTTTGTCATTTTGGGGAATTGTCTACGCCATTACAAATTCATTTTTCGGATCGACGGAGAACCCGCTCCTCGAGAATCCAAGATATATGGACAAAAATGGTCGTATTTTCTAATCAAGCAAATATCTTTATGACGAGATTCTTCTTACTAATTTTGACCCTATTCATTCCTGTTACTGTCTTTGCTCAGACACAAATACCACCACGACTCATCACGCTGATGGGGAATATTTATAATGTGATCCTCAACCCGATCATCGCACTTCTTTTTGGTCTTTCGTTTGCATACTTTATCTGGGGTGTGGTCAAGTTTGTGTGGTACGGTGAGGAAGAGTCTATGAGGAGCGAAGGGAAAAGGTCTATTGTTTGGGGGATAATAGGGATGTTTGTGATGTTCAGTGTTTTTGGGATTTTGCGCCTAATTATTGGCACTATTGGGGCAAATCCAAGTGTTTTGACAGGTGTCTAAAATATAAGAATATGGCTTTGTTAGGCCATATAGTAAGTTCCCCAACTTTTGTTTGTGTGGATAACCCTTGCTTTATAAAAGAGAACAAGGATAGAATAGACAGGTACATTAACATAAGGTCGATAGACGGGTATCCTGTCTTTTAGGCATTATATTACAACATATTATTAATATTTTTTTGGGAAATCTTCATTTTGTATGAAAAAAATCCTTACCGGTGCTCTTCTTGCCGCAGCAGTTCTTCCTATCGTTGCTTCGGCTCAGTTTACTGATTTTGACACAGCCCTCTCTACGGTTGTTCGTTGGATTCAGCGTATTATTCCGTTTATTCTTCTTCTTGCGACCCTCTATTTCTTCTGGGGTCTCACCAAGTTTATCCTCAATGCAGGAAACGAGGAGGCACAGGGTCAGGCAAAGCAGATCATGATCTGGGGTGTCGTAGCAGTCTTCGTCATGGTGTCATTCTGGGGTCTTGTTGGATTCCTGTCACAAACATTCCGCCTCGATAACAACACGGTGAATGTTGTGAATGCGCCAGCAGGAATTGGGAACGTCGTTCCAGCAATCTAAATCATTCACGATTTACACGAAAGACCGCCTTAGGGCGGTTTTTTGTTTTCAGAAAATAAAAATCCCGCTATAGTCATCCTTGACCATAGCGGGATTCACGAACTCCTTCTCAATCTCCCTACATGAGGAAGATGAAGGCAGTAAAGAACATGCTGACGATTCCGGTTACCCACAGAACGTGGGCGAAGCCTTTGGAGAAGGCCCTCAACTTCTTTGCGTTGGAGACCGTCCACCAATTGGCCACGAAAGGGATGAAGAGGGCCATGTATACGAGGTTTCGATAATCCTCGTAATTTCTCATCCCCTCCAACTCAATGTTGTGGTAGATCCATCGCGTTGCCGTATAAGCCAACACCGCGAAGATCGTGAAGAGTCCGACAACATAGAAGGTCCAGAACAAGAGCCATAAGCTGCTGTTCTTTTCCCACCAGGGCTTCTCTCCATCCTTCTCCCCCTGCTGTGGCTTCGTGTTTTTTTCTTCTTTCTTGTCTTTTGCTCCTTCCTCGGTTTTGTTGGGGTTTTCCTTGAGCTTTCGCAGAAGGAAGAATGCCCCAATTCCCACAAGGAGGAGTCCCAGAACAGGAAGAGCTCCCTTGACGTTCTGGAAAAGAGCAGAGAGGCTGTCCCCGATACTCATATTGAGCAATGCATAGATTGCTCCAACAATTGCCGGGAAGATGATGTAGAGCGGCCACGAACTATGGCCTTCGGAGGCTTGTCGTGATGTGCTCACGGCTTCCTCTTTCTTTACATCTGCCTTCTCTTCGCTAGAAGCAGGAGTTTTTGCAAACTTCTGCTTCACCCAGACGAAAGGGAATGTGATGAACTTCCATATCCACCACATCCCTTTTCCCATGTCACCCAACAATTTTCCCATGTCACTCTCCGATGTCTTTCTTTGGGCTGGTCCCTGTGATCGGGATTGCCGTCAGGGGAGGTTGTCCTCCTTCACTCAGCACCAAGGTGGTTCCCTCGAACCCTTGAATGGCCTTCCGTTTCTCACGTGCACTCAAGAGTCGTGCGGTGTCCTCGCTTCCGAGACCACCAGACGCTCTCATCTGACGCATGCTCTCGTTGAGCACTGTCAGCTCCTGTGCCTCGAATGCAACATCGCCCTGGGCTTTGGTCCTTGCGATTTCTCGCTCGACCTCAGCAACCTTCAGCTTCCGTTCCGCAGCTTCGAGGGCAGCCAGGCCCGAGACACGTTCCTCTGCCTTCTTGCGGAACAAGTCTTTGAACTTGCCCCCAAGATCGAGGTCCGTGAGAATGAACTGGACATAGTCGAACCCAAAGAGTTCTCGAGTGCCCTTGTTCTCTCCATCCGTGGAGACTTTGCCATCTTTGTCCTTGTTGTCGTCGATGGTTGCGAGACCCTCGGCGAGTTTCGACTTGCCATCAGTTCCAAGGAACTGATCGGCAATACCCCCCTGGATAATCTCACGGGCGCCTTCTTCGGCCTTCTTCTTTGATAAGCTGAGTTCGTCTCCGCTTATCTCGAAGAGCACCTTCCAGACATCCTTGATCTGAAGAAGGTAAGACCCACGTCCTTCCATGGGAACGCCTTCATCAGCAGGGACTTCCTGTCCTCCAACGAAGACTTTTCCCGCACGCGCCGTTTCCGCTTCAGAGAAACTGAACGGGCGTTCTTGCTGAGCAAGAATGAAATGGTCCGTGATGTCTTTTGGCCGATCAGGCGTCGCTTTCCACTCGTCCTTCTCGCGGGTGATTTCCCGCAAGTAGAGCTCCGTGGTCGGCGATAGCGTGTCGATTAGGGTTCTTCCGATGAACTTATAGCCGGTGACGAAGAAGAGCCAAGCCTCCAGTATATATAACCAAAAGCTCAACTTCCCGCCGTTCGTTTTTTCTCCTGGCTTCCGAGGGCTGGCAACCCAGCTTGCCCTGTCACCAAGGTTATTTCCAGCGAACCTGTACCCCGGGCCAGCGTGGAGCCGGTTGGGCACACCTGCCTTCATAGTCAGCTTGCCGTGTCCTGGTTCGACTTTCGTCACCCAGTACGGCTTTTCTTTCCGAGGCTTCGGGTTCTTCTGGTCGTTCGACCGAAACCGAACGATGAGAAGAGGACCGCCAAAAAAAATCGTTGCTCCGATGAGGAGCGCGAGCAAGAAATTCATAATTGATACTCCTGTATTCAGTTTTTCAAAAGGGTAGGGGCGGAATGCCCCAAAAATCCCGGACTTTCGTCTGAGGGATATTATACACAAAAACACACATTTGTCAATGTTTTCGATAGTTTGTCAAATAGCCTTGTTGAGCGGCATTTTTGACACAGTAGGCCGGAGCAATAGGTGTTTTACTATGCCCTATGTACGTGACACTTTTGTTCTATGTCGGTAGTAGAGGACAGGAATGTATACGAGGGTGAGGAGAAGTGAGTATGAGAGTCCAAACATGATCGCGAAGGCAAAGGGCCCCCATAACGCTGAAGAGAATGAAAGTGGAATCATGCCGAGTACAGTGGTGATAGTCGTAAGTATGATTGGTCGAAATCGCGTCGCAGAAGCCTCGATAACAATTTCTTTGAGGTCGTGTTGCGCATTGTCGCGTTCTTCGAATCGTCGGTACGAGTCCATGAGAATAATGGCATGATTGATAATCACTCCTCCTAATGCGATGACTCCAAGCATGGACGTGAATCCCAGCGGCTGGCCCGAGAAGAATAACCCAAAGAATACTCCCGCAAGAGAAAGAGGGACAATACGCAAGAGATAAAACGCATAACGGAACGAGTTAAATTCCAAAACAAGAATGGCAAGCATAAGAATCATGCCAATAAGAAATGCCAGGAGCATGTCACGGAACGAGTTTTGGATATCTTCGGTTTCTCCACCCGCCTTGAGAGTGACTCCGTTTGGCAGTCCTTGTGTCGCAAGAGTGTCGGTGAGTTCTTTGGTGATTTTGCTCGCGTTTCCGCCCTCAGTGGTGTATGCACTGACTGTGACTTGCCGAGTACGATCTTCGTGAGCGATCACTTTTGTGTTACGGGTGAGCGCAAGAGAGAGGAAGTTGCCCAGAGCGACATTCCCACGGGGTGTTGGGATTTGGATGTTTCTAATTGTGTCAGGGGACGTGTTCGTTGTCTTTGTTGCGTCTGTAAATCCTGGATCAAGAGCGAGTTTTACAACAACATCAATATCATCATCTTTGTTCTTGATGACAGTTGCAGTAAGTCCGTTGACTGCAGCACGTAGGGTTTGTGCGACAAGCTGGGCAGAGACTCCGTATTCTGCTGCCTTTGCTCGATCGATTGAAAATGAAAATTCAGTAGACGCATTATCGGTTGATGCTGAGATGTCTTTTGTCCCAGGAATGCGAGAAAGAATATCCTGTGCGTTGTTTGCGGCTGTTTCCAGTGAGCCAAAGTCGTCTCCGAGAAATTGAATAGATACCGGAGCCGAGCTTGGTGGACCATTGTTGATTTGAAGGACAGTAATCTTCGCTTCTTTAATAGGAAGGAGAGCTTTTCTTACAACCTCAACAACTTCTGTGCTCGATAGGGAAGATTCTTTATCAAGCTTAGCGACAATATTTGAGAATTTTGCTCCCACACTTATTGCTCCTCCTGCGCCACCAGTGAAAGAGTTCGATCGTCCGATCGTTGTTGCGAAGCTTTTAATGGCGGGCTCTGTATATAACACTTCTTCAACTTTTCGTGTTGTGATGTCTGTCTCTTCCAGGGGAGTGCCTTCTGCCTTCTCAATATCAATGAGAATAAAGTCTTGATCATCTTGTCCAAAGAAGATTGCTTCTACGAGGCCAGTGATGGGAAGAAGAAGTCCAAGAATAAAGAGAAACGTCACACCACGGAGAAACCACTTCTCTGTGCGTTCATGCCCAAGGAATTTTCGCAAAAAGTTTTTGTACCATTCTTTGGAGCGTTCAGAAATTTCTTCCTGGAATCGCTCGGTTTCTGTGTGTTCATGTTGTCCGCCCTTCATGAAGCGTGTTGCAAGATAGGGGAGAAATCCGAGTGCGACAAAAATTGATGCGATAAGAACCAGAATAATGGTATAGGGAATCGTGGCAACAAACTTCCCGACAATGCCAGAGAGGTTGAGAAGCGGTACAAACACCGCAATGGTTGTGAACGTTCCTGCGATGAGTGGCCACGCGTACTCTTCAATGGAAGCCATTGCCGCATCCTCGATATTTTTATATTTTTCAAGTCGAGAGTGAATAGCTTCAATCACGACGATCCCAATATCAACAAGGATTCCAATCGAGAGGATCAGCGAGAAAAGTGTCATGAAGTTAATGGTTTTTCCGCTGGTGTAGAGACCAAAGAACGCAATGAGGAATGAGAGTGGAACAGAAATTGATGCTATCAACGCTTCTTTCCAGCCGATGGTAAGGAAGAGGACAAGAGCGACGAGAATCATTGTCTCTATACCCGTCTTGGTGAGGTTGGAGATATCTTTACGAATCTGATCCCCCTCACTATAAATAGTGAGAGTTTGAGATCCCCCAAGTATTCCAGATTTAAGTTCTTCAATTTTTTCTTCGACCCCAGATGCAACTTTCAAGATATTTGATCCAGAAGTTTTATAGACATTGAATGTTAATGCCTGCTCAGACGGGGCTTTGTCTACTGAAATTCGAGAGAGCGATGATGATTTTTCAACACCATCAGAGATTAAGGCGACATCACGAAGGTAAATCACTTGTCGTGCTGGAGTGGAGAGTGGTACCTCCATAAGCTCCTTAGGATCTTTGAGGTCACCCACAAATCCAACATTGTAGTCCACTCCAGCAGTGGTGATTGTCCCTACTGGGAGTGCGGTGTTTGCAGAACGGATTGCTCCGATAACATCAAGGAGAGAAAGCCCGTAGTCGGCGAGTTTTTCTTTAGAGACAACAACTTGGACTTCACGTTTTCGATCTCCGGCAATCTCGACTTTTCCAACACCCGAAACACCCTTGAGTTCGTCTTTCACTGTGCGTGCGAGTGCTGTGAATTGTTGTGGCGCAAGATCAGACGATAGTGAAAAAATCAAAATAGGCTGGTCAGCGAAATTTACCTCTGATACCTCAGGGTCCTCTGCTCCATCAGGGAGTTCAGATTTTGCTTTATCAACTGCGTCTTTGAGTTCTGCAATAGATTTATCAATATCCGCATCTGCAGTGAATTGAACCGAAATAACAGACACATTCTCTCTGCTTGAAGATGTGATCTTGTCCAACTTGGGGACATTTGCGAGTCCTGCCTCAAGTGGGTTTGTGACGAGTGTTTCAATATTCTCGCTAGATGCACCAGGGAAGACTGTTGTGACAATTCCAAGAGCGATTTTAATTTCCGGAGCTGATTCTTTGGGAATCAGAAACATTCCAGCAAATCCCGTAATGACTGACGCAATAATGAGCAATGTGGTGAATTGCTTTTTCTGAAGGAAAAATTTCCAAAGTGGAATCATACAGATTATTGTGCGATCACTTCAATGCTCTGGTTAGGGCGCAGTCCACGGGCATCACGGACAATCTCGGTCAGTCCTGAAAGACCAGAAAGAATATTCACTCGATCTCCCAGGAGGGGGCCAAGAACCACAGGATGTTCTTCAAGAGTGCTGCTTGCGGTAACAGTAAAGACCACCGCACGATCTGCGTAAAGCTTTACCGCAGAAAGAGGAAGGGTCGCTGGGTTGTTTGTCGACGGCGATGCTTGCCCTGTTCTCTCAATGGACACACTTATTGATGTTCCGTTGATGAGGGTTTTATTGGGGTCGGTAAGCGCAATGCGGACTTCTGCTGATTTCGTAATGGGATCAATCCCTGGCGAAACACGAGTGACGACTCCTTCGAGACCTCTGTCTGTTGTTACGCGTGTGCCGACCCGGATTGAAGGAATATCGTCCGCTGTAATTGATGCTTTAACCTCGCTTCCTGACGTGTTTGTAATAGAGGCAACAAGGGTTCCTGCGGGGATGGATTCTCCAACGTCCGCAACAAGTGAATTAATCGTTCCAAAAATAGGGGTACGAATGATGGTCTTCTCCCATCCTGCAAGAGCAAGAGCATATGCTCCTTGTGCTTGCTTGAGTCCAGCACGAGCTTGGAGAACATCTTCTGTGCGAGCTGGGGTAATTCCTTGAGAGAGATTTGCTTCAGCGACTGTTAGGGCGGTCGTTTTTCCTGAGAGGTCCTGAATGGTCCCAGAAATAGTCTGAAGATTTCCAGAGAGTATCTGCTGCGCTGCGCTGACTGTTGCTGAAGATCCACTAATTGCGCTTTGTGGCTGGTTTGTCGAAGGAATAGACTGATTCACTGCACGGAGCACACTATCGATGAATGTGAGGAGGGTTCTCGTTTCTGTCCGTGCACGCTCGAGCTCAAGGGTGAGGTCCATCGAAGGGGAGAGTTGCGCAGCTCGAGCAGCTTGATCACTCAATATGTTTTCAATGACAGGTCTTGTATTCTCGATTTCTCCCTCAAGTCTCGAATCGCTTGTATTGTAGATAAATTGTGGAGCACTTGTGCGTGGGTTTGTGAATACACTATCGACTTTAGCGTGGATAGCATCATCGTTTCCAATGTAGAGAGTTTTGAGTGTGTTGACTGTGTTTTCTTTGGTTGCATCAAGCGCAGTCTGTGCCCCTGTTTTACTCGCTTCAAGGATACTCAGTGTTTCGGTGCGACTCCCATTTTCGACTCGTGCCAATGCTGCCCTCGCTGACTCCAACGCTCCTTCTGCCTGAAGGAGTCCGGCACGTTCTCTGGCATTGTCGAACTCAACGAGCACTTCACCTGCGGCAACTCGGTCTCCCGCACGGCGATTGACACGAGTGACACGTCCTCCCATGTCTGTACGGAGATCCGCACGTTCAAGCGCGCTGACTTCTCCTACAAGGTTTAGGGGACCAACAGCGCCACTCTCTTCAGAAAGAGAAAGGAGTGAAACTTGTCTGAGTGACGAAGCCACCTCATCGTCGTCTCCGGAGGGGACGATACGCATGATTGTTGTCACCAAAAGCAACAGAATCAACCCGACGAGAGGAATTCTCCAATAGAGCTTCTTTGGTGCAAACATCCACGAAAAAAAATGCTCGAGTTTGGAACGGAGCATATTCCAGGATATGTGTTGACGGAACGAACGAAGGGTGAATGTGATGTGGTTAAGCATATGATACGCACGCACATCTCCCTGGGCGGGGAGAATGTTCAATAAAAAATAAAGACAGAAACACAGAAGAGAACCCGGCCCACACAGTAGCAGAAAAACCCACTCTCGTCAAAGAAGACTTGTGGTCTCGTAACGTTATTTTTTGGGAGGCAAAGGGAAAAACGCACTCGTCGTCTTTTTGTATTCTTCATAGTCAGAATTCCCAATATATTTTTTTTCGAGCATAGGGATTCCTGATATTCCAAGAATAAGGACTGTAATAGTTATCGGACCTACGATGGAGACCCACCCCAGGGGAGCTCCGAGTGCGATAACAAAGATTCCCCACCATAATGTGACTTCACCAAAATAGTTTGGATGCCTCGTGTACGCCCAAAGCCCTGTCTTCATGACGGGGCCATGATTTTGTTGAGACAGAAAGATGGACAGTTGACGATCACCCACAGCCTCAAAGAAGAAGCCCAAGAAGAACAGACTAGATCCAACGATCATCCACACGTCGATTGATGTACGCATATCCATACTAGAAACAAGAAATCCTGGAGTGATCACCAGCAAGAGAAGAGCTCCCTGAAGCATAAATACTTGGAAAAATGAACGAAGATAAAACCATCGTCCCCACGCCTCTCTCCATGCTTTATATCTGAAGTCCTCTGTCTTCCCATGATTCCGCTTATGGATGTGCCAAGAAAGTCGCACTCCCCAGAGAGTGATGAGGATTGCAACGAGAACAGGTCCCAGGGTGAATGCTTGATTCCAGATAAGGGAGACCCACATCGCAAGGACAAATCCTGAACCCCATGCGACATCAGCAAGATCGTTGCGTTGTTTTTTTACAGAAACAATAAACCATGCCGTCATATAAAAGAAAACCGTCAGTGCTCCGACGACGTAGGTTGAGGTGAGTATTAAAGGGAACATGGTTATCTAGGAGAGGAGACGTCCAATGGAGATTCCAATTGCGGCAATCACTGCGGTAAGAAAAGTTCCCCATGCCATATCGACAACAGTAACAATCGCTGGCCAATCGCGGACAAGCCCATGGTTCGTGAGGTCGTATGTTGCATACGCCACAAATCCGAGAAGTGCTCCCATAAGGACTGCTTTTCCAAGTGGCATATCACCAGCG
>CAYPEZ010000006.1:0-32175 GCA_964409985.1 uncultured Candidatus Saccharibacteria bacterium | reverse complement strand
CTGTAATTAAGTTCTCTTCTTGAGACCCGGGGGGCGTAGCTGCGTTTGCTGCATTGGGTATATTGGCTGACGAGACTTCGTCCATTGCTGCAAATTCCTTGCGAGACCCTCTTCGAATTGTTTTGCATCATCCTTTTGGGAGTGCACATTGTTCGTCGTTTGTGGTATCCAGGAACCTGATTTCTGAAACATTGACCCTTTCTCCTTTTTCGACCAAGGCATCCTACCACTCTTGTGTTATAGTGTAAACATGGAACTTCGAACGTTTATCTTCATTGGGGCATCAGGATCGGGGAAGGGCACGCAGGTCCGCCTTCTCGAGGAGGAACTCAAGCGGCGCGATGCGGAACACCCAGTGTTTATTATGCAGACTGGTCAGTATTTTCGTGATTTTGTAAAAACTGATAATTACGCTGCGTCTATTGCAAAACACGCACAAGATGTTGGAGACCGTCAACCGGATTTTTTGGCAATGTGGATTTGGGCAGATACATTCATAAAAAACTTGAAAGGCAAAGAACATATTATTTTGGATGGATCACCTCGTTCGCTCAATGAGGCGCAAAATCTGGATCTTGCAATGAAATTTTTTAATCGAAAGCAACCAACAGTGATCTATCTCAATGTTCCGCGTCGGTGGTCTCGAGAGCATCTTCTTGACCGTGCAAAACGAGAAGGCAGAAAAGACGACACACCAGAATCAATTGAAAAACGTCTCTCATGGTTTGATATTGATGTGAGACCTGCGATTGCCTACTACAAAAGAGACAGAGATTATGATTTTTTGGAGATTGATGGAACACGACCAATCGAGGAGGTCCACAAAGAACTCGTTGCTCGCATTTTTCCAGATGACAGGGTAGGATAGCGAAATCTATGTCCCGCATGGGAGTTACAGTAAAAACACCCGCAGAGATTGAGCTTCTCCGAGAAAGTGGGAAGCGACTGGGGCGCGTACTCCGCGCTGTAGGGGAAGCTGTACGGCCTGGGATAATGACGCAAGAACTGGACACGATTGCCGAAGAGATGATCAGAGCAGGTGGTGATATTCCCTCATTTAAAGGGTATCAGCCATACGGTGCTGACGAACCATTTCCAGCGAGTATCTGTATTTCAGTGAATGACGAAATCGTTCACGGTATTCCTGGAAATCGCGTACTTCAAGAGGGGGATATTGTTGGGCTTGATCTTGGACTCACCCACAAGGGAATGATTACTGATGCGGCTATCTCTGTTCCGGTTGGGAACATTTCCGTGCGTCTTCAAAAATTACTATCTCGTACTGAAGAAGCACTCATGGCTGGTATTGCTGCTGCCCGTGGCGGAGCACACACTGGAGATATAGGCGCAGCGGTAGAGGCGGTTGCGAAGAAAGAGAAATACGGAGTTATTCGTGAGCTTGCGGGTCATGGTGTTGGGTACCATGTACACGAAGATCCATATGTTCCAAATTATGGGAAAAAAGGCGAGGGGACGCTCCTAAAGCCAGGAATGATTTTGGCCATTGAACCCATGTTTACCCTAGGAAAGCGATATATCGAAACACTCGAAGATGGGTATACCATCGTGACTCAAGATGGATCACTCGCAGCTCATTTTGAGCACACAATTCTTATCACTGAAGGTAAGCCAGAGATTCTGACAACATAACACCCCCGACAGAAGCCGAGGGTGAATATTTATTTCCACATACGCCAGTTTCTCACGAGGGCGTAGGCAGCAAGAATGATTGCGACGAAAGCCAATCCCAGTGCGGCTGCTGCGTAGAGAAGTCCAAAATATATTTCTTCTCCTGACGTCTGATGCATGGACAGTTCGCCTATCCTTGGAACAACTTTCGCAAAAATTGCCCAAAGACATCCAGCGGCAAGCGCCAAGGGAACCATGGTTCCTATGAGCCAGCCAACAAGAGCAGTAAATACTGACATGGGCAGTCCTCCGTACAGAACTTCCATTGGTAGTATGGCGTTCCTTGACGAAGTTATCAATAGGAGTGAGCTCGTGTATAATAGTCGTACATGCTCAAAAACCCTGAAATGGAGGCCCTACTTGGGGAATTTCGATCTCATCAGGAACGGGAAGACCGGCTCATCGCTCGTGATGGCGAACCTAGGCTCAAAGTAAGCGCAGTCGCATCCAAGGCAGCACTATTTTATGAAAAAGTGCGTTACGCCGTTGATAATAAAGACGAGCATCTTCTTCGACGCAATGCGATTGAGCGCATGCTTCGTCGCATGCTCATGTTTGATTATCGGGGAGAGAAAATCGCTGAAGCGCTTCTTATTGAGCTCATCCGAGCGGGATATTTGCCAAACGATACATTTCCTGAGCGTATCATCCAAGACATTGATGTCATCATTACAAAAGTTTTCCGTTTTGCTGACCTTGTTGCTGTTCGTTGTCCGGAACACCCAAACAGTGGGCACTGGAAAAAGCGCATGCTCCACCTCTGCTCAAGTGAGATTGAAGAATATTTGTTTCCGACGATTCGTGAAGAAGCTATGGTGCACGCATTCTATCGAATGCTTGATGAGCGAGTAGTAATCGAAGAACAATTCCCAGGAAAAACACGGGAAATTCAACTCTATCTTTGTTCGTGGCGGTCTCTCTTTCAAAGTGAACCTGCGGGACTTTTTTATCGACTTTGGCTTATGCGCTATCCCGCATGGCTAGGGGGCGTAGATGACCAAACACTCCAAGAAATTGCTCAGGCCTTTCCTCAAGATGAACGACTTCTTTCAGCACAAATCGGTTTACCCATTGGCGATCAACTTCTAGGTCTGTCTCGCAATGATGCCATAGCGTACCGTATTTTATACGAATCTCTCAAAAAAGAACCTTCTCCAGAAGGTCGGGAAAAGCTCCTTTCACACCACGAAGACATTGAACGGGAGGCACGCATTATTCTCTCGGGGAAATATCGCGAAGAAGAGAAACGGATTTCTCGGAGCGCACTTCAGGCGATTGTGTATATTTTTGCCACAAAAACCATACTCGCCATTGGCCTTGAGGTTCCGTATGATATGTTTATCGCAAAAAAAGGGATCAACCCCATCCCTCTCCTTATTAATATTGTCTTTCACCCTGTTCTTCTTTTTTTGGTCACTATGGGTGTCAGGTTCCCAAAGGAGGCAAATACTGAGCGGGTCGCACAGTTTCTCAATGGAATTGTTGATGGGGGGAAACGAGAACGTATCTTTATTGCCGCTCCCAAAACGTCCCTCTTGAAAGAGATTGCCTTTGGGCTTTATGGTGCGGTTCTCCTTACGATTCTCTTCATTATTTTAAAGGTTCTCGTTGCTCTCCATTTCAACATTTTGGGGATCGGCTTCTTCCTCCTTTTCCTTGTTCTTGTCTCGTTTTTTGGATACCGTATTCGAGTGCGTGCACAACAATGGGTTCTTTCTGGGGGGCCAGAGAAAGCGGGGGCATTCTTTGTTGATGTGCTGACGCTCCCTATTGTCCTTATGGGGAGGTGGCTTATCAGGAAATTTGATTATGCGAATGTCATGGTCTTTATCCTCGACTTTATTATTGAAACCCCGTACCAACTTGCCCTTGATGTGATTGACTCCTTCTCCTCTCTTCTTAAAGAAAAGAAAGATCAGTTAAGAACATAGTCTTGGGGTTTTCTCTCCGGTGTCATATAATATTGCCCAGTGGAACCTAAAGAGGGAGCGCGGATAGAACTACCGACCTTTTCTTCTCCAGAAGAAGAGCTCAAGTACCTGCGCACGCGAGTTGCAGAGATTGACCATCAGTCATGGGAAGATAGTGTCCCGACGGACACTCAGGCTGCTGTTTCTCAGGTTGTGCATGAGTATGCCAAAGTTGCCGCCTCTCAAGAAAAACACATTACAGATAATCAGGAATTTGAAAGTGCGGTCGGGCATCTCTCCTCACTCCCTCATCGAGAGCGAATGCGCGAGCTATATCAGTATCTCGCACAAAAGGGAATCGCATACGCCATCAAGGTTTCCCGAGGGCTCCAGAGTCCACATCTTGAGGATGATTTTCATCGTGTGCTCGTTGAATATATATCTCACGGCGGTCTGATTCCAGGACTTGAAAAGGAAAAACTCTTGGACCGAGCACTCCACATGAATACATTTGCTGTTTCTCTTCCTCCACTACTTCCTGGAGAGGTAAAACAAAAAACAGAAGAAATTCGAGCACTTATGTCGGTCATGGAGCAGCTCTATCTCGGGCTTCTTGCTGTCGGAAAAAGTGAAGGGAAGGGTGTGGTATTCACATTTGAGATTGCTCAATCAAATTTTTCACACGCAATTGAATTTTTTATTGGAGTTCCTGCGCATCTTTCAGACCTCTTTGTAAAACACTTGCTTGCACTCTTTCCAACCGCAAAAGCTGAACTTCGTCACGATGACTACAATGTCTTTAATGAATTTGGGAAAGCCTCTGGATCCTACGCAACACTCACAAATCCGTTGTTTGAACGCACGGGTTCGTCTAGCGCAGTTCTTCCTATCCGGACTTCTGAATACGATGAAGATCCAATCAAAGTCATTTTGAATGCCTTCACTCATCTTGAGCGCGACGGAGAAGGCGCGGCCATACAGTTTGTTCTTATTCCTGGAAGCCACGTATTTTCAGAACGTCTTCGAGAGGGACTCTCTTCAATAAAGAAAGGAAAGAAGAAACCCCGAGAAGCACTCGACCTACCTCTCTCGACTTTCTCATCTCTTTCTCGAACGATTGGTGAAACATTATTTACGCAAGACCAAAAGAAAAAAGAAGACAAACCCCCAACTGTTGACGAGGGAATAATCAAAAAAGTTGAAGAAAAACTCTCTAAGCAAATTGTTATGGCGAATCTTCGTGTTGTTGCTTCAGCGGGGACGCATGAACGTACTCGTGAGATTGTGAATCATCTTGAATCAGCCTTCTCTCAGTTTACTGATGCAGAAGGGGGGAGGATTCGTTTTCGCCACGTTGAAAAATCTCGCCTTGAATCACTGTTATATCATTTCACATATCGACTCGCTGACGAGGACGAAATTGTCTATCTCAATACCAAAGAGTGCGCCACGTTATATCATTTCCCAGCAATGGTTGAAGCCAAGGTGGCCCCACAGTTGACCCAGACAAAAGCGTCTTACGCTCCTGTTGCGACAAATACCGTTTCTGATGGTGTGCTTATTGGGGTTAATACCTATCAAGGGAAGGCGACCGAGGTCCGCATCGGCCCTATCGATCGTTTGCGCCATATGTATGTCATAGGACAGACGGGGACCGGAAAGTCCAAGCTCCTTCAGCGCATGATTATCGATGACATTATGAGGGGAGACGGTGCGTGTTTTATCGACCCGCACGGGACTGATGTCCAAGATATTCTTGCGCAGATTCCAAAAGAGCGCATTGATGATGTGATTTACTTTGACCCGAGCTATGCGCCACGCCCCTTCGGGCTCAATATGCTGGAATATGATGTGCGCGATCCGCAGCAGAAGATCTTCGTCGTCAATGAGCTCCTCTCGATTTTCAAGAAACTCTATGCGGCAGTTCCCGAGTCGATGGGTCCTGCATTCGAACAGTATTTTCGAAATGCCACCATGCTCGTCATGGATGATCCTGAGACAGGAAACACCGTCCTTGAGATCTCCCGTGTCCTCGCAGACAAGAATTTCCGCGCGTTGAAGCTCTCCAAATGCAAAAATCCGATTGTCGTCCAATTCTGGCGAGAGATCGCGGAGAAGACGAGTGGAGAATCAGGACTTGCGAACATGGTGCCTTATATCACCAACAAATTCGACGTCTTCTTGTCGAACGATATCATGCGTCCAATTATTGCCCAGGAGAAAAGCTCATTCAACTTCAGAGATCTCATGGATAATCGCAAAATTCTCCTCGTCAATCTTGCGAAAGGGAAGCTCGGAGACATCAATGCGAATCTCATTGGTCTTATCCTCGTGGGGAAGATTCTCATGGCTGCTCTCTCTCGCGTCGATTCGTATGGGAAACAGCTCCCACCCTTTTATCTCTATATCGATGAATTCCAAAATGTCACGACAGATTCCATCTCAGCCATACTCTCTGAGGCTCGAAAATACGGACTCTCGCTCACTGTCGCTCACCAGTTTCTTGCTCAACTCGAGGAGGGCATCAGGGACAGTGTCTTTGGTAACGTAGGGAATATGGTGACATTTCGTGTGGGGACAGAAGACGCTGAGTTCCTTGAGAAACAATTTTCACCCACATTTACCGCAAAAGATATCATGTCACTCGATAATCGTAATGCGTACGTTAAAATGTTGGTAAACGGTGTTCCCTCAACGCCATTTAATATCGTCACTCCCGATATTCGCCCAGGAGAACCTTCGCAAGTAGAAAACATAAAAACGCTTTCATATCTTAAATATGGACAGGATCGTCACGCCGTGGACGAAATTATTCTCGCAAAGTACGCAAGCGCAAGTGTCCTCGCACAGAAACCCGCAGCCTCCCAGCAGACTCAACCAGCAGTTCGTTCATCAATATCCTCTCCAACGTCAACTGCCTCTTGAATATAGGCTATTTTGTGCTATATTTTGGACATTATGGCAGTCCACCCTCACCCAAAGAAGGAGCGCACGTTTGTTATTCTTAAGCCCGATGCAGTGCAGCGAGGTCTTATTGGAGAAATTATCAAGCGATTTGAACGTGCAGGTCTCAAGATTGTATCCATGAAAATGGCAGTTCTTGATGAAAAGAAAATTTGGGATCACTACAACAAAGATGAGGCGTGGTTCTTAAAAAAGGGGAACAATATCGTTGCCAATCTGAAAGAAGCCGGTATGAAAATTGAGAAAGAGCCGGTCGAGTATGGAAAAGATATTATCCGAGCTCTTGCAGGCTTCATGACATCGGGACCCGTCGTTGTCATGGCCCTTGAGGGGAATCAAGCGGTAACAGTTGTGAAGAAACTTGTCGGCGGGACAGAGCCTTCAACAAGTGATGTTGGAACTATTCGTGGCGACTTTACAATGGACTCTTATGCGCTTTCTACTGTTGATGACCGTGCCGTCCGCAATCTCGTGCACTGTTCAGATGAAGCAGGGGAGGCAAAGCGTGAAATTGACCTCTGGCTCAACAAAGAAGAACTCATTGATTATCGTTTGGTAGCTGAGGCGATCCTCTACGATGTCAACCTCGACGGCATCTTGGAATAATTTCCAGATTTTGCGAACTTCGTCGTTGCCTACAATCAAAAACCCCGTCACCATACAAGAGTATGGCTCTGGGGTATTTTGATTTTGACGCCTAGAATTTCATCAAAATCTGAAAATTATTCACTTTCGTGACCGTCACATGTTCTCGCACACTGCATCCAAAATCTTGATTTACTCACCACCTCGGGTTTTGTGGAGTTTGGATTTTCTTTAAAATCTGAAAACCATTCCTCTGTGATACTTCTTTTCGCCTTTCATTTGTGGGCAAATTCACTTTTTATGCACAGGGTTTTCAACAGTGAAGTCTTTTTTCGGGGATAAAGCTGTGGAAAACGGCTGGATAGAGCCATATTATAAAATTTTTGACGATGCTTCTGATTCAGGAGGACAATACATATGCATTCGGCACAATGAACATTTTTTAGGGGGCCGATATGGCAAGGAAGACTGAGGAGACCTTCTTTACCTTGAGCCACCCACGTTTGTTACACACGTGTATAGACCGAATGCAGGTTTTCGAAAACACATCGCTAGGTCTGCTGACGAGCGATGTGTTTTCGTGTATTTTTGGATTTATGCACAGCGCCAAAATACATAGCTTGTGTTACAGTGAAAAGGTATTAGGAAAATCCACAAACCAAATTTTCGGGCAGGGTCAAATTGTTCAAGCTCTTGGGCTTCGAATTGAGACCTCCCACCTGGATCTCTTGGGTTCATCCTAATACTGTTCTCGAAGACGCTCCGATCCGCAGTTGCGATCGGGGCGTTTTCTTTTGCTCTCGCGCATCAGGTCACGTACAATGGGGGAATGTCATCCCGAACCGCCTTGGTCATTGTTGTTACGCTCATTGTTGCGATTTGCGTCTTCAATATTTTTGCCGTCACAAAAGATTTGTATTTTTACTACTGGTGGCTGGATATTCCTATGCACATCGTTGGTGGTTTCTGGATCGGGTTTACAGCATTGACGATTATTCAGCATTATCTCAAGCGCGCATTACCATTGAAAGAACGCCTTGCATACGCCTTTCTTATTGCGTTTGGTATCGGAATACTGTGGGAGATGTTTGAACTTTTAACTGATTTATCTTTTGCACTAGAGCCTTATGTGTATGATCCTGTCGACACGACCTCAGATCTCCTTAATGATTTTATTGGAGGTGTTATCGCTGGGATTTTTGGCCACATTCATCAACATCAACAATCGGTATGAGTGGAATATTAACATTCGCAGGTGGGGTTGATAGCGTCACAGGTGCAAATTTTCTTCTCAATGTTGGAGGGAAGAATATGCTGACAGACTGTGGATTTTACCAATCTTCACATAAAATGGGGGACGACCGGAATCGTGAAGCATTTCCTTTTGAACCAAAAGACATTGATATCCTTTTTGTCACACATGCACATATTGATCATATTGGAAGAATCCCCAAACTTGTTCGTGAAGGATTTCGAGGGGAAATTATTTCAACATGGGCGACAAAAGATCTTGCTGAGCTTATGCTCCATGATACGGTAGATATTTTGAGACGGGAGGCTGAACACGAAGAACGTGATCCCATTTATACAGCAGAAGATGTCGTGGAGTCGATGAAATTATGGCGCACGCGTGGGTACTATGAGCAGTTTTCTGTGGGAGAGAACATCACCGTTGAATTCAAAGAGGCTGGCCATATGCTCGGGTCAGTCATGGTCTTTGTGACGACCGGTAGCGGGGGGAATGCGCGAACTATTGTGTTTACTGGGGATTTAGGAAATTCTCCTGCTCCGCTTCTCCGAGACACAGATCCAATCACAGGCGCACATTATGTGGTCATGGAAAGTGTGTATGGCGACCGAAACCACGAGCATCGAGATGAACGAAAGGAGGTTCTTCGCCAGGTCATTGTGAACGCTGTGAAGGACGGAGGGACACTCGTTGTTCCAGCATTCTCGATGGAACGCACTCAGGAGCTTCTCTATGAACTCAATGACTTTGCTGAGCATCATACGATGCCTCGCATTCCTGTGTTCGTAGACTCACCTCTTGCGATCAAGGCGACAGATGTGTATCGACGCGCAGATGAGTTCTTTAATAAAGAGGCACAACACATCATTTCGACAGGGGATAGTCTCTTTAATTTTCCAGGACTTCATTTTACTGAGACAAAAGAGGAGTCGATGGCCATTTGGGAGCATCAGGGTCCAAAAATGATCATGGCAGGGAGCGGGATGGCTACGGGCGGACGTATTGTGCACCACCTGAAGCACTATCTACCAAAAGAAAACACCACAGTTCTCTTGGCGGGGTATCAAGCAGTAGGAACCCCGGGGAGGCTCATGCAGGAAGGAGTGAAGACGCTCACGTTTCATGGCGAGGAGACCGCCGTGCGAGCAAACATCCTCTCCCTTCAAGGGTACTCTGGGCACAAAGACTCGAATGGTCTTGTTGATTTTGCTGAGACGGGCATGGAGACTGTTGAAAAGTACTTTCTCGTTATGGGCGAGCCTAAAGCCTCCATGTTCCTTGCGCAACGCATTCGCGATGAGTTAGGAAAAGACGCTGTTGTTCCAAGACCAAACGACAAGGTTACTCTTGATTTGTAGTATGACCACTGAGACGGTGAATATTGCTCCTTCATGGAAGGTGCTCCTCAGTGACGAGTTTGAAAAACCGTACTTCAAAGAGCTTCGAGAGCGAGTTCGCGCTGCATACATGGAAGGCAAGGTGTATCCACACCCAACACGAATGTTCCGTGCATTTGAGGAGGTCTCTCCAGAAGGTGTAAAAGTGGTGATCCTGGGACAGGACCCGTACCATACTCCTGGTGTCGCTGACGGTCTCGCTTTCTCGAGTGTTGCGGGGAATCCTATTCCTCCATCGCTTCTCAATATGTATAAAGAAATTGAAGAAGAGTTTGGAGTGGGGTGTGAGCGAACCCCGGATCTCACGCGGTGGGCAAAACAAGGAGTCCTTCTTCTGAATGCATCACTTACTGTTGGTGCAGGAGATGCAAATTCGCATGCAGATTTTGGATGGCACACATTTACTGACGCTGTGATTACTGTCATCAATCGACACTGTGAACATGTCGTCTTCATGCTCTGGGGAAGCTTTGCTCGAAAGAAAGCAGGATTGATTGACCAGAAGAGACATCTTGTTCTGGAATCCGCGCACCCATCTCCACTCTCTGCTCACAAAGGGTTCTTCGGCAACGGCCATTTCAAAAAAGCGAATGCATTTTTAAAAGAAAAGGGGAGAGAAGAGATTGTATGGCAATAAAAAACACCCGTGTGGGTGTTTTTTATTGTGTTACTTCACTTCGGCGACAACCTTCTTGAAGGTGTCAGGAGCATTCTTTGCAAGATCAGCGAGGATTTTGCGATCAAGCGTGATGTTTTTTTTCTTCAGCCCCGCAATAAAGCGTGAATAGGAGAGTCCTTCTGGACGAACCGCAGCACTGATAATGGTCTGCCAGTCACGGCGAAATGCTGCTTTCTTGTCTCGGCGGTGGGCAAATGCATGTTTTCCAGCATGGGTGAGCGCCACAAATGCCATCTTTTCTTTCTTTGAGCGACCAAAGCGATATCCCTTTGCGGCCTTCAGGGTATATCGGCGGGTCTTTGCACTAATGGTTCCTCGTTTTACGCGTGTCATATTGTTCTCGTTACTATGTTTATTACATGTTCACCAAAAAACGGCTCTTGGCTTTGTGTGAAATACCAAAGCTCATGAGTTTGCGCTGCTTGAGCTGGTGTGTACGCTTCTTCTTTGCGTTGAAATGATTGATGCCGGCGCGGCGCGCAAGCACCTTTCCACTCTTGGTGACTTTGAGGCGCTTTGCGTATGATTTGTTGGTTTTCATTGCCATAAAAATGTTGTTTAGGATGGTTTTGCCGGCTTTGGCGCTTCGGTCTTTTTCTTTCCTGAGCGTTCGAGTGTCATCGAAAGGCTTTTTGGTCCCTTAACGGGAGGTTCAGCGATTTTATACTCTGTTGAGACGAGGCGGAGGATACGTTCCATGCGTTCTTGGAGGAACTTAGGATCCATATATTTCGTGCGTCCCGGGAGGTATAAATCGAGTTTCGTCCGATGTCCTTCCTCGAGCCACTCACTGATCTTTTTTGCTTTAAGCTCTAGGTCGCGCTCGGAAGTGCCAATCTTGATCTGGATGCCCTTGGTTTCAGTCACATGACTTTTAGCCTTGACTTCCTTCTCTTTTTTCTGCTCGACGTATTGGAACTTACCATAATCCATGATTTTTGCAACCGGAGGAATGGCGTTTGGCGAGATCTCGATAAGGTCGAGATTCACCTCTTTTGCGAGGGCAAGTGCCTTCTCAATCGAGATCACTCCGTGGTTTTCGCCTGTGTGGCCAATAACGCGGAGCTCAGGGACACGGATTTGATTGTTGATGCGGACTTTTTCTTTCAAGACAGTGGGGGATTAAGAAATGCTAAATAATGAATGAGCTCCTAATATACCACACCTTTCGCATTACGTATATTATTCGTGCATAACGACAATACCTCGACGGCTTGAGGGTATATACTTCTTGTTAGGTATCGCATATTCAATCTTTTCCTGAGAAAAGAGAAAAATTTTCCTGAGATATGTGATAGCTTTTTCTTTATTATCTCTATTGTACATTTTGACATGATGAAGCATCGAATGTTAGCAGGGGGACTCCTTCTTTTTGCCTCTCTCGTCTCATTTGGGACCACGGCAAGTGCTCATGAGCACGGAGTCTTTGAGATAGGAGGGCAATATTATCAATTCACTATTGGGAGTCAGGGAGAGCCGGTAGTGGTAGATGATCGGTCAGGATTAGATTTGCGTGTCCAAAAACTGTCTTCACCCACAGCCTCAAGTGGCACTCCAGTACTAGGATTAGAAAGTTCACTCAAGCTTGAAATTTCGGCTAGCGGGCAGAAAAGGACCCAAGACATCACGGGTGTGTGGGGACAGCCAGGTGCGTACACTTCACTCTTTTACCCTACACAAGCAACCGTCCTCTCCTACCGTATTTTCGGTACTATTGAGAATGCTGATGTTGACCTTACGTTTACCTGCCACCCCGGTGGTCATGTGATGGGGGGTGCACCTGATATGACACCAAAAGATATGGGAAAGGGAGTAACACGATACCACTCATCCGGCTCCTTTGGGTGTCCGATGGAAAAAGCTGAGCTCGGGTTTCCTGCTCGTTCGGCTTCAGTAGGGAGCATGTCGGAAACTCTTCGCACACACGGAGTGATCCTTGAAACAGTCAATCGAGAGTTCCATTTTGTCGAAATCGCACTCGGTCTCTTGGCGGTTGGTTTTGGGCTTATCCTTCTTAAAAAACGTCCATAAATAGCGCCACGATAGATTCACTCAACACCCTCGGAGGCATGCGCTTCCGGGGGTGTTTTTTTGCGTTATCTTGAACGGAAGATAACTTGACAGAAGCCAATTTTCTGGTAGTTTCGAGACCAGACTGTTTGTTGATTTTGTAAAACCCAAAACGCTTAAAAGGGGATACTCGTGGAAAACGAAAAAGTTCCAAAGACAGAGAAACTCGGAGATGTCATTCCTGACATCGATCCCGAGCTGCGTGATGTTCCAGTTGAGAGGGTTGTGATTGGCTCCAAAGCCATCATCGCTTTCACTCTTCTGGTGCTTGTGGCATTGAGCTTGGTTTGGCTCACTGTTCAGAAGACTCTGCGCGAGCCAACGCTCGTCGATGCGTCAGAACAGATGGCCATAAACGAGGGAAGTCACAAACTTCCTTCCAAGAAGTCCGAGGTGGCGCAAGTCACTCCGGTTGTGCTTAAGAGCGACAGTGTTCTTGAGTACGTTGTGGAAGAAGGCGATTGGTTGTCGACGATTTGTCCTAACGATTGGCAGAACGTTGCGACCAAAAACGACATCAAGAATCCTGACCTCATTTATCCTGGGCAGAGACTTGAGCTGACTGATGCTTGCGGAGAGCAGATCTCTACACCGGTTCATTTTGCGTCTCGTGCTGAGGTCAATAGAGTAGTTCCGGTATTTCGCTCCAACCAGGGTATCGCCTCCCAAGGTGAATACACTGAGTGGAAATATCGGGGCACTGATCCTCTTGGATGCGATGTCAGCCCCGAGGAAGCGCTTAAGCGTTTTCCTCAGTTGACTGAAGCTGATCGTAAGGAGCTTCTCCGAAAGATCAACGCCAATGAGGAAGTAGCAAGGGATCTCGAAAAAGGAGAAGTGATTGGCGACATGTTGGGGAAGAAAAAAGTCTATCCCAATACGCGAGTCGCATTCACTCCTGGTGACGGAGACATGGTCGTTGTTTATAGACACGAAAGACGTGAGGTTATTGATGGTGTGCCTATGCGCATTATCATGACCCTAAGCATGCCAGTCATGTGCTGTAACTACGCACTTCTCGTCGAACGGAAAGCGGAGGGACCTCCACCAGTGCCTATTGAGGCAAAGGTGATCCCCCCACCAGATCCACCCACATGCAACACAGGACCCTGCGTCCCAATGAGACTGCCCCAAGACTGCGCCACGACCGGCTGCGTCTCGGGAGCTCCACTCTCCGACGCAAGTCCCTCGTGTGACGCCTCTTGCGCGCCCACTCAACCGAATTCTGGTTCGCCTTCCTATGAAAGGCGAACTCTCGCATGTGATGGATTGTGTCCTGTCGACGAAAGAATGCGAAATCTAACCCCCAAGGCAACCTTCACGGTCCTTGGTGGAGCAATGGTCACAGCATCTTCGCCAGAAGACATTTGCCGGCAAACACCGGATGTTGAGTATAAAGGAATGGCACTTGTATGCCTTCCTGATGGAACGGTGAGGAAAGGGGAGCAATCTCCTTCCCTCGATCTTTTTTGAACCTCAAACAAGTAAAGGGGATGAAGATGAAGATGAAGGGAAAAACGGTCCTCGTGGCCGTACTCATGTGTGCTGCTTCTGTTGCGCATGCAACAGGAGGAAGCCAACCGACGCCTCAGGTCATCGATCAGTCCGGCAGTTGCTTCAACTGCACGACGATTCCGAGTCAGACCATCAATCAGCCGCAAGGCGGACAAGGTGGTGCTGGAGGGAATGCTTCGAATACCACTACGGTCACAGCAAATCCTGTGGCTTATGGTGGTGGAGGGGGCAATGCTTCCGCGACAGGCGGGTCTGTGAGCAACAGCGGGAATTCGACTTCGAATTCCTCTGCGAGTCAGCATCAAGGGCAGACTCAGCAGCAGACTTCCAATTCCTCAGCAGCAGTGACTGGTAGTGGGAATTCCAACCAGGACCAATCACAGTCTATTACTGGGAGTGGAAACTCGAATCAGTCCCAATCCATGAATGGAAGTGGAAATTCGAGCCAGTCGCAGAGTGTCTCGGGGAGCGGCAACTCGACGAATAATTCGAGTGGCAACGTCTCCAACACAGGCAATGTCTCGAATGCGGGAAATGTCGACCTCAAGATCGACAGCCATGACAAGAATTTGAATGTCATGCTCGTCCCGCCGTCGACGCCGTCACTTGCTCCAGCGCCCGTCATTGCAGAATGTGCTACATGCTTCGTGGACTACCTGTACTCCATTCTGGAGTCATGTGGATCTACAGGAGGAGACATCGAGGTCTATAAGGGCAAGCAGCTCTTTGTGGCCAAAGATGTCTTTCCGACGATGACGACCATGTCCGGTTTTCCTGGTCTCCGCAAGGAACGTGGGAGTGCCAAGATCGTCGCAGCGGTAGCCAATAGGGTTCCCGACCAAGGAACCTATGAGTGTCTCGCCTCGGTGAGCGTTCAAGCGGCAGGCAAGGAAGCTCATATGGTCACTGTCGATGAGCTCCGTATTCGTGCGGCGCAAGTCGGACAGTATCTGCGCACGGACGAAACACTCCTGATGGTCATGAGCCGCAAGGCAACCATCATGCATGCGACCCTTGCGACGACGGGGCGAGGCTGGAGTATTGCTCCAGGTGCGGGTGGCCCTCTGGGAGAGGCGATCGGATCTGTGACTGGTACTCTGGGCAGGTCGAGTGGTACCGCCACAAACGACTGGACGCCCGAGCTCACCGTGGTGTTCCTTCGCCAGAAAGCGGGAACGGGGGTCACCTCGAACGCGTTCGCAACAATGGAAAAGGGTATACAAAAGCAATAAAATGTTCCTTCACTGATCGAGAGCCTAGATTCTACGGAATCTAGGCTCTTTTCTTTTCCTTTTTGAGAAGAGTACAATAAGGGGGTATGAAAGAAGGGGTGTCTTCACTCAATCCAGAAGGTTCTCCCGTCAATATGGATGCCCTTGATGGGGTTCTTGAAGAGGCAGCTGAGATTGACGACTCTTCTAAAGAGTTTGGCATGATTCGGGAGATTTTAGAACGATTACAGAGCGTTGAGGTTGCCCTCAGAGACGCTGGGGAGCTGGGTCCTCTGGTGGATGAGAAATATCAACTCATAAAGAGTGAAATACACCGCTTGCAAGGAATACTTGCACGAGTACACTAGAAATATATGAAACACGAGTCGTACAAAGAAAATGTAAGTCCTTCAAACCCAGAACACACCCAGGAGTATTTTGATGATCTTGTTCGCCGAATGAAGGAAAAATACGCTGAAGTGAATGGACAAATTGAGGGAATGTATGACCACGAAAGTTCCGAATACGCAGGAAGTATTGATGGCTATCATTCCGAGGTTGAGAAGCTCGTTGTGGAAGGAGAGCGTTTAGACGGCACGCTTTATGATGGCACGGATGGGTACAACGCTGCACTAGATAATCTTTGTGAGCTCAGAGATCTACTTGCCGCAGAAAAAGAGAGAACAAGCAATTTGTTTGTTGAACACTTTTCGAAAAAATCGGAGGATCACAGGGCTAACTCCTGATCGCACGAGCAACTGCGCTCACTGCTTTTTTATCGAGAGGCCCTGGCATGATATTTGTTGCCGTGGGTTTTTTGACGAGTGAGGCGAGATTCTTTGCTGCCTGAACCAGCATGAGATCAGTGATTCGTGTTACCCCATTGTCGAGAGCGCCACGAAAGATTCCAGGGAAACCGAGAGAGTTATTGACTTGATTGGGGAAGTCGGATCGTCCTGTGGCGACCACCATTGCTCCGGCATTGAGTGCAACATCAGGCATGATCTCGGGAACAGGATTTGCGAGCGAAAAAACAATCGCACGTGGTGCCATGCCTCTCACCATCTCTTCGGTGACAAGTCCTGCAGAGGACACGCCAATAAAGACATCCGCTCCCCGCATCGCATCTGCAAGGCCTCCACCAACATTGTGAGGGTTTGTTTCTTCGGCGAGTTTACGTTTTTCAGGGTTGAGGTCCGGGCGAGTTTTGTAGATGACACCCACTCTGTCGACAACGAGAATCTCTGTGATACCGTATGCTTTCAAAAAGAATGCAATGGCTGCCCCCGCGGCTCCCGCCCCTGAAATTGCAACACGAATTTTGTGTGGAGATTTCTTTACGACCTTGAGTGCATTGATGAGTCCCGCAAGGACGACCATTGCTGTCCCATGCTGATCATCGTGAAGGACGGGAATATCAAGAGCCTCCTGAAGTTTTCGCTCAATCTCAAAACATTTTGGCGCAGCGATATCTTCAAGATTAATTCCTCCAAATGTTGGGGCAATTGCCTTCACTGCTGCGACAATTTCATCAGGATTTTGTGTTGAGAGGAGGATTGGCACTGCATCAATATCTGCAAGTGCCTTGAAGAGCATTGCCTTGCCCTCCATGACGGGGTAGGCCCCTTCTGGACCTATGTTACCGAGGCCTAAAACTGCTGATCCGTCAGAAACGACGGCAACAGCATTTCCTTTAAGCGTATACTCTTTGGTCTTTTCCTTATTTTTTGAAAGAAACGTAGAGACTGCACCGACTCCTGGGGTGTAAAAGACAGCAAGATCATCCCGCGAACGTATTTTTTTCTTTGGAGCTATGCTGATCTTTCCGTTAAGCGATTTGTGAATGGTAAGTGCAAGGGCAGCAAAGTCTTTCTTGTTTTTTGGAGATAGTTTTCGTGGCATGTGTATAGTTTACCACGAACCTTATTAGCTACTGAACGGTAATCGTCGCCGTATTTCCAGAAGGCTTATCCTGGACACTGACGGTCCATGTTCCGGCAGAGGAGAATGTGCGAGTTCGTGACGAGTTTTCGCCATCAAGTGTAAACCCTGTGATTGTTGATGGAGAGAATCGCACTTTTGCTTCATTTGAACCTGAAGTGTAATTGAAGGTCACCGATCCTCCTGCCGCAATCGTCACGCTTGTTGGGCTGAACACTCCAGAGCTATTCACAGAAATAGTCGCAGTTGTTGGTGCTCCACTAGGCGTTGGGGTTGGAGTCGGTGTGGGTGTAGGAGTTGGCGTTGGCGTAGGAGTAGGTGATGGTGTTGGGGTTACGCCTGTCGAGAGGTCGCCGACATAGTACGAGGGAAGCATATTGTACGTCGATGCGTTGTGAGCATGTCCACCAGCCCCATTTGTGGTGAATGCTGTTGTTGCGTCCGTTCCACAGTGTGTGGTAATTGCGGACCTTCCTCCAGGATGAGAATTAATGAACGACGTCACATTGTAGACTTTCCCGAGGATAATAAGCCAACAATTACCAGAAGAGTTGTGGGTCGCAACATCTGCTGCGGTATATGTTGTCCCTGATGGCGTTGGCGTTGGAGTCGGTGTGGGTGTAGGAGTTGGCGTTGGGGTAGGAGTAGGTGATGGTGTTGGGGTTACGCCTGTCGAGAGGTCGCCAACATAGTACGTTGGCAACAGAGAATATGCGAATGTTGAGTGATTGTTTCCGCCACCGCCTTTTGTCTGAAACGCTGTCGTTGCATCAGTGCCGCAGTGCGGGGTGATGGTGGAAACTCCTCCTGGGTGACTTGAGAGGAAGGAAGTGACGTTATATACCTTGCCTGAGATGGTCAGCCAGCAATTTGATTGAGCATTATGTGTAGCAACTTGTGATGCAGTGTATGTTGTTGTGCTTGGAGTCGGTGTGGGCGTAGGAGTAGGTGACGGGGTAGGAGGAACAGTTGCAACAACAGTAATTGCTGCAATGGCATAATGCCCACTCGCATCTACCGCACGTGCGGTCACTGTATGGGAGCCTATTGCAATCGTTGTCACTGCTGAGTAAGGACTTGAATAATCAGTAGACACTACCGTTCCATCGACGGAAAATTCAACATAGGACACCCCAGAAGCATCAGAGGCTGAAGCACTGATCGTTATGCTTTGATTAGCGGGGAAAGAAGCGTTGTTGACCGGGGTAAGCATCGTCACTGTAGGTGGGGTAGTGTCAGCTTGAGGGTTTGGTGTTGGAGTAGGTGTCGGAGAAGGGCTTGCCGAACCCACACTCGCAACAAAATACGTTGGTAAGAGGGAATACGCATAGTTCGAGTGATTGTTCCCATATCCCTTGGTCTGAAACGCTGTCGTTGCATCAGTGCCGCAGTGCGGGGTGATGGTGGAAACTCCTCCTGGGTGACTTGAGAGGAAGGAAGTGACGTTATAAATATTGCCAGAAATCACAAGCCAACAATTTCCTTGAGTGTTATGTGTGGCGACTTCAGTAAGTGTATACGTATTCTGTGATGTTGGGGTTGGAGAAGGTGTGGGGGTGACGGGCGTCTCTGTCGTCGGTGCCGTTGCGGTGATGGTGATCGTAGAGGTCTTTGAATTCCCGCTCGGGTCAACAGCGCGCGCGCTTACGCTATGTCCTCCCGTTGTAAAAGTCGAAGTAAATACAAAAGGGCTCACGGTGTCTTTTCCGGTAACGATGTTGTCGATTGAGAGCTCAACATATGCGATTCCAGATGCGTCTGTCGCACTAACAGAAATATTTTGGACTGGTGAAGTAATACTCACCGTTGGAGGGGTGGTGTCTGGCGATTGTGATTGTGCGGGAGAGGGGGTTGGATTCTTGGCAGGTGCTGGCGTGGGAGTGGTTGCGAGCGTTTTCCCAAGCTCTCCGACAAAGTATGTTGGAAGCATGCTGTCTGCTGCTCCAGAATGTGGACGACCAGGATTTCCGCCTTTTGTTTGGTAGAGCTTTGTTGCGTCAGTGCCACACGAATCAATAATCGGATTTTTTCCTCCAGGATGCTTACTTGCAAACGCCGTGACATCATAGACTTTTCCTGAAATGACAAACCAACACGATGATGCACTCGCATGTTTGGCGACGTCTGTCATGCTGAGAAACGACGCACTTCCAGAAGGTTTTGTTGTACCTGTGCCGTTCTTTGGTGCTGTTGAGGTATTTGGCGAAGGTGATGGTGTAGGCGAGACGACTTCAGACAATCCAGATGATGTCGTTTCTGTGTTTCCGCTCTGTGATTCTTCTGGAGCTTGAGAGTTTTTTGTAATCAAAGATTCAAGCCTTCTCGTCTCACGTTTGTTCGTCTGAACGACCCATACTGTTGTCCCGATGCTAAATACAAGTAGTGTCGACAAAAAAAAGATAATGCCGCGGAGTGTAGTGTCACTTTCCATAGATGTTCATTGTCAGTCTTTAGTATATCGCAAATACACCGCTGGGATACGGCTTTTATGTGAATATGTTACGATGAAGGGATGGTTACAATGTTGAAAACACATCCATGGGCGAGCGCAAGTGTGACACTCCTTTTCCTCTGTGTTGGGTGGATGTGGCATACAGAAACACTCTCCTATCCATGGATTATGGCAGACCGCCAGATCCAATCATTGCGTGAGTGTACATTTGGCGATCCGACATTTGAAACACCTACGTACGGATTTCGTTTTTCGGTGCCATCAGAATATTGCATTCTTCCGCACCGTATTTTCCCAGATGATTCCAGTCTTCAGATCGTTCCCAAGGCGTTCTATTTTTCACTCAATGAGTACATCAGCGGGTCGGTGTCCCGTGTTTCTCGTGGTTCTGTACTCTTTGAGCGTACAAGTGATGGGCGGACAATCCCGGCTGTGATGGATGCGCTTCGGATGGGAGGATTCCTTGCTTCGGCAACAACAAGTGAATACACTAATCCCTCTGGAGTGACCTTCACTGTCGTCAGACATGCAACAGGGATTGTCGAAGGAAAGTATTTTGACTGGGCTTTTGCTGAAAATAGAGATGGGACGATTCTCCTCTCGCTCCTTTCTCAGGAAGAGGTGACTCCATCAATATTTGAAACCCTTTTAGACGGGATTGAAAAGCTCTAGGTCAGTTGTCGCTGGTCTCTCGTCCCCAATGCACTGCGTTCCATACACGCTCGTGCGCATAATAAGCAAGGAGGCCTAGGAAAAAGGTTGTCCCAGCCATGCGTCCTGCTATCTCAGCGCTTCCTGTGTAGTAGTACGTCGTGCTGAATGCAAGAATAGTTGCGAGGAGCTTCCACGTCACCGCCTTTGCCAGTGTACGGGCGTGAATATCATGGTGTTTTCTTTTTGTCATTAACGCCAAGTATACACCGTCGTGCGGGTGTATACTGAAAGATATATGGAACACTACATTTGTACGGGCGGGTGCGGAGGAGTTTCTGATAAAGTGGGAACGTGTCAGGCCGTAACATGTCCAAAACACGGTGACCCACTCACTCCATGCGATTGTGCGGATGGAAAACATTATGGGCGTCTCGATAGAGATGAGGATAGAGAAGAATCCCAGAAAACTTAAAACACCCTTTCGGGTGTATTAAGTAAGAAGCGAAGACGAATGCTATTGAACGAGTGTCCCAATCTTGAAACTTGCGAGAGCTTGCTCTGGTTTGGGTTCACCTGCGTGCTGGCCTGCAAAGAGCGATGATCCGTCTTTTCCACAAATTGCCAATATCGCTGCTGATCCGCCTTTGTGAATAGGGATATAACTCGTCACATCGTAGACTCCGCCGCTGACTGTTGTGTAGCAGCTTTGTGCATTCGCATGAGTTGCGACTTCAGCCATTGTGAATGTTGTCACGGGCTGCGATGGGGTTGGAGTGGGGGAGGAAGGCGTTGGTGTTGTTGGTGCTGATTCTCCATTCCATGAATGATCATCGCCCCAATCCTCATCTTCATCATCGTCATCTCGTCCTCGGCGGTGTTCATTCTCTTCATCACCATCATCTCCGTGTGATTTCGTTGTAACGGTCATGACACCGTGTTCAAATTCAACTTCTTGCTCAATCCCTTCATGGGAAGGTGACTCTATGGAAGGTTCCATAGTCCGATCGCTTCCATGGGGCTTGAGTGCTGGTGTTATGACTCCATGCTCAATCTCAACTTCTTGCTCAAGGCCAGCATTGGTCCGATTCTCTATTCCAAGGAGCTGACTGAGTGATTGCCCATCATTCCCGGTTTTTGCGTAGAGTGTTGCACCACCAACCACAAAGAAGGTGAGTATGCTTCCAATAAGAAAATAATTTCGCTTTGCTTTTTCAATAATCTGTTTGTCCATATGTGGGGTGTATTCAGTTTGTATACAAGAATGTTACATGACGACCCATAAATGGCTATAAAGAAGGGTCTATTTGGGTGTGGACTACCGACTTTCAGATTTTCTAATTATTTTCTATACTGAGAGATGAATTTAGAACATTATTAGGAACATGATCTCCACAAATATATGATCTCCGCTACATTAACAAAAAAACAGAAAGACGTACTCGATTATGTGAAAGAGTATATGTCACAGAACACCATTGCTCCTTCGCTCGACGAGATACGAAAACATTTTGGATTTGTTTCTGTCTCGACGGCGCACTACCATCTTGAAAAATTAAAAGCAGGGGGCTTTCTTGATCGGGCGATTGGTCGCGCACGTGCGATTGAACTCCAGCCATTTGATTTTGTCGGCATGTCTGTCTCGGGAGACATGCTTGGTGTTGAGTTCGTCTCTATTCCACTTCTTGGGTCTGCCAACTGCGGTCCCGCAGAGCTTCTTGCAGAAGACAACATTCTTGGATATGTCTCTGTTCGTAAATCTCTTGTGCATAAAAAGAGCGGGATCTTTGCGGTGCGTGCGGTTGGAAAGTCACTCAACCGTGCGAACGTGAAGGGAAAATCCATTGAAGAAGGCGATATTGTACTCATCGACGGGGAAGATCGCGCAGCACGCAATGGAGATTATGTGCTCTCGATCATTGACGGTGCGGCAAATCTCAAGAAATATACTGTAGAGAAAGGCCAAGTCATGCTCGTCTCGGAGTCAACAGAAAAGTTCAAGCCCATCTTTGTCATGGAGGGAGACAATTGGGTGGTGAATGGAAAGATTATTGCAGTCGTAAAGCAATAACAAAAAAGTATACTTGATACCATGAATGAACACGAAACGATTCCGACCACGACAGAAGAGTTTATTAAGAAATACGAACTCAAGAGTCTCCACTATGATTTTCTAGACAGACTCATGTTTGTCATCGCAACAGCGCTCGGTTTGCTCGCAGCATTTGCTTGGGATGAAGTATTTCATGGGCTTTTTGTCTATGTGTTTGATCTTTTGGGGGAACCTATGACAAAGCTAGGGTACGCACTCTCGCTTACTCTCCTTGCGTCGATCACAGCGCTCATCTTTAAAAAGATATCAACGAGAAGAAGAAAGAAGCGTCTTTCTGGTGCGCACTCATCATGAAACATCGCAGTGAGGTTGATTTTGCTATCTACCTTTACTCTACGTCAAAATATTCACCCCTCTTGTCATTTTCTGTAAATAAGGGTTGCGCTTTTGCAAAAGATTGATAGTCTCATGAATGGATAATGCGCAAAAGAGGTGTCTGATGGAAGCGAATCGATCTCGCACGACATTCGAAGAGGCGACCAGGCGTATGCAAGAGACAGGAGAAGAGTTCTGCGTCTCTTGTCTTAAGGGGGTTGGATTTCCGGCAAGAACCCACATCGACCACCCTGCGCGCTATGCGTCAGGGGCCTACTATGTGGAAGGCGGAGGTCAGCTCTGCTCTCCTTGCGGGATGGCGTCTCTGATCAACTCCAAGACCACGGCACAGTAGAATACAAAAGTGGGACGTATACGTCCCACTTTTTTGATACACACGAGAAATGTTAGCTAAGGTGTTGGGGTGGGAGGATTTTTTGACTCATCTACCGGGCATGTCGAGACGCCGATGATATTGTAGAGGAAGCAGGTCTTGAAGACTGCGGTCCCAAGGAGTGCTACACCGAGGAGACCCCACCACGAAGAGTAGTACACGCCTGCAGCAATGATCGCTATGCCGATCACTGCACGGAGCACACGGTCGATCCCGCCCACATTCTTTTTGATCATAACGTTTGGATGTTGATTGCCTGGTTAATGCGATAAGTATACCTCTTTTTGCCCTAGCGTCTTTCTCTTAGAAGATCCATTGGTGAGAGTCTGACAAATCTTCGCGCAAAGAGATATGCGAACACGATGGTGATTGTAAGGATCGTCACGAAGATCACTAGGGTCGTCAGAGAGAAGTAGAATCTCGTAAAGTCAAAGAGATAAAGCCCAAGGAGATATGCGCTCGTGTGTGCGATGATCCCGGCGAAGATGCCCGAAAGCACTACAACCATGACAGACTCGAGAACAAACATCGAGAAGAGAAGAGGAGTTTGTGCTCCAAACGCAGTGAATACACGCATGTCATTTCCTCGTTCTCGCACAGAGATGGCAAGCATGGCAATAATGAGCAAGAATCCAAGCATCAGTGCAGGAATGGTTGTTGCAACAACAGCACCGGAGAGAGCTCCAACTGCGCGCCCGATCGTCTCGATAATTTGTGTTGTAGGAACCGAAGAGATGTTTGGATACGTCCGAGCAAGCTCATTCTGAAGTGCAGGGATTCTCTCGTCTTCAATATATGCGTATCCAAAGCTTGAGCGGGGGAGCCCTTCAAGAACATCAGGACTAAAAACGAGAAAGAAAAAAGGAAGACCGTTTGTTGTTGTGACCTCACGAATGGATGTCACACGTGCTTCGAGGGTGGTTCCTTGGGCAAAGAATCGCACAGAAGAACCGAGCCGGAGCTTTGCTCGTTCTGCGAAATCCTTCTCTACAGAGACCTCCTGTGTCCCGTCTGTCCCATGCCATGTTCCGTCGATCACACGCTCTCCTTCGATGAGCTCTGTTCCAGAAGTGATGTTGAACTCACGACGAAGTTCTGGATCTTCTGTAGCAAGATTCCCTTGTATGTCATACCCGTCACGCTCGATGAAGCGAGCACGTATGACTGAGAATTCCTTCCATGTGGGCCCCATGATCGATCGTACGCCTTCGAGTTGGTCTTCTTGGATGTCGATGAGATAGAGATTTGGAGCATCAGCCTTGAATTCTGCGCTCAAGTTACCGAGAACATTGCGCTCAATGAGGGCGATGGAGAAGATGCTTGCAAGGGCAATAGTGAGGGAGGCGATTGCGGTAGTCCCTACGAGACCTTGATGCTTGAGAAAGTTCATAATACTGCGGAGGGCAAATGGGAGAGAAAAACGGGATCGATACCCGAGCGCAATCCCGGTACGTGCAAAGAAAAACAGGAGAGTAAAAATGCCTGCGATACTTGCTACTGCATAAAGTGCTACGAGTGCTCTCTCGGTCAAATAGTACACGCCACCATAAAGTCCAAGAAGAGTCAGCACAAGCGTTGGCAATTCTTTGAGGACTTGCGTGAGCCGACCATGTTCTGTCCCATATCCAAGGAGAAGCATCTTTGGCTCGATCGAGAGCACGCGTGCAATAAATCCTGTTGCGGCAAAAATACACAACATGCCTGTAAAAAGTGTGACCACCCACAGTCCTCCAAAGAGAGGAACGGCTGGAAGTGACGCATTCACGTATCCTTCAATGAGTGGACGACCGAGCTCTGCAAGAATATTTCCCAATATTCCTCCGATAGCACCAGCGACTGTGGCGATTGCGAGAAGAAGAGAAAGGAAGAGGACAAACAACTGGGAACGTCGCATACCAAGCGACCGCATGATTGCGATAGTTGTTTGGAAAGATGTCAGAACATAGACAAGGTTGAGTCTAATGTTCACGATGACCAGGAACAAAGCAAGGACAATCGTTGTAAAGAAGAACCGTTCTGCTGCATCGAGGATGCGCACGAGTGACCCAGGGCCATCTTCTGCTACAGAGACTCGGTATGCAGGTCGCGGATACGCATCTCTCATCATCGCTGTGTATGTGCCTCTACGCTCTGCGTTCATTGTCTCTGGATACCTCACCGAGACGGTGTAGTCCATGCGACTTTGCTTTCCATCGATCCCAATCTTTTTCCATGCGTCAGACGAGATCACGACAAGTGGTCCAAGACGGAATCCTCCCCCAATATTGTCTGGCTCACGCGCGATGGTCGCTGCAATGCGTAGGCGCGTGTTTCCGATTGTGAGCGAGTCGCCAACGGAAACTCCCATGCGCGATAAGACATCGGGAGCGACAAAAACTTCTTCGGCAGTCGGTGTGCGTGTCCCGACGCTGCTCTCGAGTGTTCCGTAGAGCGGGTACATGTGGTCGACAACTTTGAGTGAGACCAACAGACTTTCAAGCGCACTCTTGTCTGAGGGCGCATCGTTTTGAACAACAATCAGTGTGTCGATTCGAGTGGAAAGACCCACTCCTATCTTCTCGAGGTCTTGAAAAAGAGGTGCCGTGCGGTCGATAGGTCCATCATGTTCGATAGTGATATCTCCTCCAAGAAGCGAGCGTGATTCTTGGTCGAAGAAACGCTGCACGCTTCCGATGAGCGCAAGCACCGTTGCCAGAGTCATCGCTCCCACAACGAGACTGCCAAATGTGAGCAAGAATCGCCCGGGGTTCCGACGGAGGAGACGCAGAAGGAGAGTGAATGTGCTCATAGAGACAGGCTATGGACTTGTCCGTCACGGATCTCCAATACACGATCCATACGTTTTGCGATTTCTCGATCGTGCGTGATCATCACGAGGGTTTTAGTGCTGTTGTTGGCCGCACGAGTGATGAGGGACAGCACCTGTTCTCCTGTCGTGCGGTCGAGGTTGCCCGTAGGCTCATCTGCGAAGATGATTTTTGGATCACCAACGAGAGCGCGTGCGATGGCAACACGTTGTTCTTCGCCTCCGGATAGCATTGAGGGAAGATGTTCCATTCTGTGTTCTAGGCCCACATCGGCGAGCGCTTGTTCTGCCTTTGTTCTCCCATTCTCACGACGAATATCGATAGGGAGCATGACATTCTCAAGCGCAGAAAAAGATGGAACAAGCTCGAATGATTGAAAGATAATGGCGATGGTCTTGTTTCGAAGATGTGAGAGGTCTGCCTCCGAAAGCGATCCCAGCTCTTGCCCGTCAATTTTTATTGATCCGCTGTCAGGAGTATCCATCCCACTCATGAGTGATAACAGTGTTGATTTTCCAGATCCGGATGCACCGACAATCGCAACACGTTCACCTTCTTTAATGGAAAGCGTCACGTCTTTGAGGACAGAGATAACAGAATCTCCTTGGTGGTATGTTTTTGATACATGTGTGAGTTCAATCATGGCCCCCATGGTATCATCCCACCATGAATGGACCAACATCTCGCATCTCTACATGGCTCATCATTGGAGGCCTCACTATTGTTCTTGTGTGTGTGGGGGTATACGTACTCATTCCACGTGAGAGTGCTGAGCTCCAAGCACAATCCGAATCTCCTGTGACACTAGAGCCGGATTCACCGAAACTCACGGTGATGGCCTTTGGTGACAGTGTGACGGCTGGCTATGGGTTAGCGCTTTCTGAGTCGTATCCAGCGCAACTTGAGCAGATACTCAAAGACAAGGGGTATGCCGTTCGTGTCATTAATGCAGGGGTCTCTGGAGAGACAACTTCAGGTGGTCTTCGGCGAGTTGATTTTGCCATTTCGCAGAAGCCAGACATCATTATCCTTGCCCTTGGGGGAAATGATGTGCTTCGGGGAATTGATCCTGAGACGTCTCAATCGAGCCTTGAGGGGATGCTGAAAGCCTTTCAAAACGCAGGGATCAGTGTTGTCCTCGTGGGGATGAAAGCTCCACTCAACTTGGGATTTAAGTATGTGAACACCTTTAATGCAATCTACCCCAATCTTGCAAAAACATTCGACGTCCCTCTTGTTCCGTTCCTTCTTGATGGAGTTGCTCTAGATCCAACCCTCAATCAGTCAGACGGCATTCATCCAAATGCCGCTGGTGCACGCATTGTTGCTGAGAAGAATATTCTCCCCGTGCTCCTTCCTCTTCTTAAGCAGGCGAAATCTTGATCCCTCTATCGACTGTGACGATATGGCTTGTTCGGAGTACCATTAGTCTATGGAGCCTCTTCCTGCAAAACTACGACCAAGAACATTAAATGATTTTATTGGCCAGCACCATCTTGTGGGTCCTGGTAAGCCGCTTCGAATGGCGATAGAAGGGAAACATCTCTTCTCCTTTATTCTCTGGGGTCCGCCCGGAGTGGGGAAGACAACGCTCGCACGTATCTATGCTTCCGCACTGGATGCAGACTTCCACGAGCTCTCTGCGGTCTCTGCTGGGAAAGATGATATCCGTGAAGTGGTAAATCAAGTGACACAAGTACGTCCGACGATATTATTTCTCGACGAAATTCACCGCTTCAACAAAGCCCAGCAAGATTTTCTCCTCCCGTTTGTCGAGTCTGGGAAACTCACGCTCATTGGTGCGACGACGGAGAATCCGAGTTTTGAGGTGATTCCGGCACTCCTCTCTCGTGCGAGAGTATTTGTCCTTGAGAGTTTATCAGAGCGTGATATGGGGGAGATTCTCTCTCGCGCGGGGATAGATATTCCCGAGGATGCTCGTGAGTGGCTCATCGCCATCGCTGATGGAGATGCCCGCCAAGCGCTGACGGTGCTTGATGCTGCCCATAAACTCTATGGAGATATTACTCTTGAGCATCTCAAGGATGCCGTGCAGTCAAAACATCTTCGCTATGACAAAAAAGGCGAGGAACACTACAACACCATTAGCGCATTCATTAAGTCGATGCGTGCGGGGCAATCTGATGCGGCACTGTATTACCTTGCACGCATGATTGATGCAGGGGAGGACCCACTCTTCATTGCCCGCCGGATGGTGATCTTCGCAAGTGAAGATATCGGCCTCGCACAGCCCACCGCACTCGTTGTTGCGAATGCCGTCTTTGAAGCATGTAGAAATATCGGATACCCAGAATGCCACATCAATCTTGCGCATGGCGTGGCGTATCTCTCAGAGTGCAAGAAGGATCGCCGTGCATATGATGCGATAGGGGCAGCGCTCTTGGATGTGAAGCAACATGGGAATCTTCCGATCCCGCTTCATATACGGAACGCTCCGACAACACTCATGAAAGAGCTTAGCTACGGGAAGGGGTATGAGAAATATGACGCTGAGAGCTATTTGCCGGAGAAACTCAAAGGGAAGGAGTATTTGAAAGATACGTAAGAGTCATGTGCATATAAAAAAGAAAAGCCCCGCATGAGATGCGGGGCTTGAGGTGCTTCTTTACTTGGAAAAGATATCCAGCTTTTCCGTCACAATGGATTGGATGAGTCCAACTTCCACTGCTTCTTCGGCTGTGATCCAGGCATTGAAGTTCTGGTCACCTCTGGCAATGAGTTTACGAACGTATGCACGCCGTTCCTCGTTGCTATGATTTTTTTCTTTCCACTCCCGAGGAGTCAGCCGTTTGACATACAGCTGAAGGACAGTCTCCTCCGTCGTTCGTACATCCTTGAGCAGCTGCTCGAGATGCTCGGAACTAGTTTGATTAACCGGAATAGAAATCCTACTCTTTGTTCCTGAATGAACCAAGAACCGAGAATACGGTGTACTGATGCGCTCATGGCAATGGAGCATGATGAACGTCGCAGCGGAACCGCAGGAACCGAGAGCAATTCCTCGCACTGGAGCGGTCATCATGGTGGTGATAAGGTCACACAGTTGCAATGCCGCAAACGTTGACCCACCTCCACTGTCGATGATGAGGTTGATGGGATCGGATGACTTCATTTGCAGAGAGAGAAGACGTTGCCCCAGGCGACTGGTGCTTTCGTCTGTCATTTCTCCACTCATAACGACAGTCCGACGATCAATGAGTCCTTCGACGATTGGATCTATCGGAGCATTCGATTTTTCATCTTTCACTGGCTGACTCCTTTATGGATGACTGAAGAGGTGAGTACAGGTCTTTTCGTACAATAATAATTAATTACACTTGTGTCAAGTATTGTGTATGTGTAGCGCAATAAAGATGTTGAAAGAAAAGTGAGGGAGGGGTGTACTATATAAGTGGCAGTACTCGCCATGCGAGGGGGCCCATTACAATCTCAATCACAGAGCTATATGGAACAGGGCGACACAAAGGACTCAAAGACAGTGGGGAGTGCGAGCACAGGACAGCCGTCACACACTTGTGCGTGCGGGCACGGGGGCGGTGGGTGCGGGGGAGGGTGCCATGGTCACTGCTGGCACGGAAGAGCCTCTTGGCTCCGAATCGCAGTGGCACTACTCCTTCTTCTTGGGGCATTTTGTCTTGGGACACAGGTCGGTGGTCATCGTGGCTATCGGGGTGACTTCGATCACAAGATTCGCGGTGAGCGCTGGGATGATCGGAGCCCCGGGGGCATATACGGGCAATTTCCGGGAGGGGGGCGCATGATGCCGATGATGGGCACAGGCACTCCCATGATGGGCACGACGACAGTGAAATGAAATAAAATACCCCCGAGTGATCGGGGGTATTTTATGATTATTTATTCAATTCTATTCGAGTTCGAGATCCAACAAATCCATATCCCGTTGTGCTTGGTGATCCACTACAGATGCGCATGGCTGCACACTGAAAGCGTTTGACCGCACTCTCGGTTGCTTGTCCGAAATAGGTTGTTTCTTGCCCCTTTGATCCGGGTCCTGTCTGCGCAACAGGATATCCCTTTTGGGACAGAATCTTTTGAAGAATTTTCACCTGAGGGTGGATCATTCCTCTCCAGAGACTTTTTGTGAGTACAAGCTTTTCTGTGGTTGTCGCTGATGACGATGCGGTGTTTGTAGGAGGAACTGGTGATGGAAGGGGAGTGCTGTTGTTTACGATAGTGAGGACGAGAATCTTACGAGTTCCAACAGCATCCGTGGCAGTGACCACTGCTTTGCCTTCTGTGTCCGGTGCTCTGTATAGAATGGAGTAAGAATCAGATGGAACATGTGTGATCTCTCCGGTAGGAGCACTCCATGTGTAAGGGGGGACTCCTCCAGATGCGGTGACTTTAGTGAACGTATTGATACGCAGAATGGGTTCTAGGGTTGAGAGTAGAAGAGGGCTCACTGTAGTTGTTCCTCCCCCTCCTCCACCACCCCCTGATGCAGGTGCGGGTGGTGGTACTGGTGTGGGAGTTGGAGAAGGTGTCGGAGTTGGTGTTGGATTGGGCGTCGGGGCCGGTGGAGGAGGGGGTGTGACAGGAGCTGTGCTAAAGGTTCCCGTAACACTCATGTTTCCGTTCAAAGTGACCGTGCATGATCCAGTTCCAGTGCATGCTCCACTCCACCCAGAGAAGACATATCCTGTATTTGGCGTAGCAGAGAGCGTCACAACAGTGCCACTGACTCCTGTTGTGGTACAAGTTGTTCCGCAGGCGATAGAGCTGTTGCTAGAAGAAATTGTTCCACTCCCGACTTTTGTCACATTGAACGTAAACAGTGTCGGTGTTGGGGTGGGGGTTGGTGACGGAGTTGGTGCTGGTGGAGGGACAATTCCTGCATAGAGGTTCGTGGGCATCGTATATCCGAGGAGTTCCCATATATATGACGTGAGTGTGACCGGACTCGTCCCATTGAGCTGCCTTCCTGTTGAACAAAATCCTCGTGTGGTGTTTGCACACATTTCTTGCTTGATGCGATCTTCGTTTGGCCACGGCCACAAGGTGTTGCTTGTCAGTGTGTTATACCCCGCGTCGCCATAGCGAGTTCCTTCAGCCCCGTAGCGATAGAGCATATTTGCTCCCTTCGTAGCATCGGGAGATTGGACGATATACCGCATGTTTGGATCCGCAGTGCTACACCCCACAGAGCAGGTTGTTTGGTTGTATGGCGTCCCTGTGAAAAACACCGTCACGTTTTCTGGTTTGTATGATGAGTTAATCCCCCACACTCCAGAACCCAAGACAATGGCATTTCGGAGAATTCCGGTGGTCATTTCTGGCGCAACTCGGATCCCTTGTCCTGAAGACCCAAATACTTTTACCGTCACCTTATCAATGAGGTTGTTAGTTCCTGCTCTGGCAAGATTGATTCCCACATCGGTACTCCCATAGAAAATGCCGTCGACGATTTTAACGGTCGGATCGACTGTCTGCCCAAGGTCAGGTTCGAAATAGAGCGACGTATCTGGCGCATTCACGGAAAGAATGCCAAGCCACTCATTGCGTCCATAATAGTATTGCGGGTCTGCAGTATGCTGCGCCGAAGCAAAGTCGCTGTACGGACTATCGGTGGGGGAGAGGACGCGATCCACAACCATGACGTTCTGGAGCGAAACGTCGTGTGAATCATACACGGTAATCCCAATGTTGGGGTTGCCGCTTCCCGCACATCCTGACGTTCCACATCCATCACCGCGGACAATCACGCGCCGCCAGACGTTGTTGTGCGCGCGATAGTTAAAGACGATCCCCCGCGCACCGGTGGCCCAGACCCAGACGTCTTCGAAGAGATTGTAGGTATTGCCCCAATTGCCGTCATTCGTCCCAACATCAAGTCCTCCGTGAAAACCAACATCTTTGATGGTGACGTAACTCGTATTGTAGAGCGACCCACCACCCTCAAAGGTGATACCTTGAATTTTGATATAGCTATCTTTGCGGAACGACCGCCCTATCCAAAGTCGACCCATCACGGTTACTTTTCCAGGATTCAGTGCGTGCACGTAGGTTTGTGCAGACGCTGTTCCTGAAGGAATCTGGGCACAATTTGGCGTACATCCACCGTACGACGCCATATCGAAATTCATGTACCCATTCGTTGCTCCTGTGTATGTTCCATCAAGGAGGATGAGTTCGTCGCCAGCCTTCATAAGGGAAAAGACTTTCGCAAATGTTTTCAGTGGAGACCCTTGTGT
>CAYPEZ010000005.1:25981-33164 GCA_964409985.1 uncultured Candidatus Saccharibacteria bacterium | reverse complement strand
TCATCACAGAAACAAAAGCAGACGTTGCCTTTGCGAACTTTGATTTACTGAATTTGAACATATCGTTTCTTGTAAGAAGTGAAAGTGCTTGAGGATTGCTCCCCATCCACTTTTATTAAAACTGCTACTAATAAACCTTATCCTAATAATCACATTTGATGAGACGCACGGGACGCGGATGAATCTTGCGAGGCAACCGTGTCACCTTGTCGGCCCATAGCCCAGGGCGCGAGACAGTGCGTATTGCACTCCATGACTTGTGTGTGATCGGTTTTCACCGAGATTCACAACAGCGGTCACGTCGAACGTTCTTCCCTCATCACTGAAGTTGACAACCATAACTGAATAACAACTATCAAACCAGACACCCATGTGTTTCGTGAGCAGTACGTGTTATTCGATTGTCAAAGAACGATCAGTGGCTCGTGCCGAAGACTACGGACTCCATACAGAAAAATATCCCGTACAGCTCCTCTCTTACGGCACTTCATCTATTATATGGCTTCACATCTCATTCGGCAAAAAATTTGCTTGGAAAAAATGTGGATAACCCTGCTTGAAACAACAAAGTTGCTCGAACAGGGCGAGTCCAAAAAGTGTGTAGGTCCTTTTTGAGACGAACCATAGAACAGGGTGGGACAAAAAAACGGTGCATGAGCACCGTGCCCACAATATACTGTATGTCCCCTGCTATCGCAATGATTACATTCTTCATACAACACCGTTACGACAGGCGTCTAACGGACAGCAAGTGACGACTCTCAATAAAGGACAATTCAATCGGACATCTATATAAAAATACCTGACCGTAATAATGTGGTCAGGATATTTCTCTATAAATTTTTTTTGGGATCTTATGGCAGAGGTTTGAGAGAATATGTGCTCCATCTTTTTTCGCCTTTCTTTTGGAGCACCCCAGACTCAACCATCCCAACTAATTCTCTTTGCACAGTTTTATCGCTGACATTCGGAAGTTCTTTTAATACATCTGACACCGAAACTTCTGTTTTTGTTTTTAACAAATTCAGTATAACTTGTTTGCGCTCGCCACTACTGTTCTTTGAAGAAATTTTGTCCGATTGATTGTCCTTTACAGACTGTTCCGACTGCGTTCGATGTGCATAAGAAACACTCTGTTCTTGCGAGGAAAATTGTTGAGTCCCAGGCAATGTCCTTTTGATTTCCTGTTGTGGAAAACTTATTCGATGTGGTGATGTGGGAGGGACAGACTCTGTTTTAAAAAACTGTTGATTCAAACGCAGAAGAGGTTGCTCGTGAAGACCACTCCAGTTATGGGTTATTTTGTCTTTGAGTTCAGAGTATTCTTTCATTACGACAAGAGCGTTCATCTCCGATATAAGCTTCGCATTGCGTGCAAGTGTGAGGATGTGGATCGAGCGATTGATGGCCTGAGTAATCTCATGGAGAGTATTTGACTGATATGACTTATTCAGACCAGAACCACCTATTAGAGACAGAACCTCCATCGCCTCTTCTCTTGCTTTCCAACGAATAGGCTCACGTGAATCAATGATGTCCGTGATCATATACATTGCTGTTGCAAGCTTTTCTGCCTTTTGGACAAAAAAAGATTGCTGTCCTTTATTTTCTTGTCCTATATGTTCCATCGGATCTGTGCTCATAATTGTCTTTTTGAATGACTTATATAGTATACCACTACATAAATAAAAGTCAATGTCTTTTATTTATGTACATTTCGCCTGTCTTATTGATTTTGCATGTCCATTATATCGCATTTGATTCGAGGTCACTAGATTATCTGCGTCATAAAAAACCGCCTGTCTGTATCGATTGGAAATACAGACAGTGGTACATTCCCCGTATACACACATAGTCGTTTTTTCGTCACACGAATCCACAAAGAAATATGCGTTTCACATGATAAACTTGATACATATTTCTATAACACTATGGCACGACGAAAGAAAGATTTTGAGGAAGAGGTAGAAGAAGAAGCCCCGCGGGGTCGCGGAAAGAAGAAAGAAAATCAGACTTGGTGGAAGTCACTCCGGGAAGAAACACGTCATTCAATTTTGGGCATTTTTTTTGTACTCATCGGTGTTGTATTTCTTTTTGCGCCCTTTGGAAAAGGCGGGCTTGTTGGAGATAGTACATATCATTTTTTTACCTATCTATTTGGAGTTGGGTATTACCTTATTCCAGCAATCTTGATGCTCGTTTCAATCAATTTCTTTCGGGCACGCGAAAATACATTTGCACGTCCAATCCTCATTGCAGCCCTTTTGTTTGTGTTTTCTGGGTTGGGGCTCTTGTCCATCATTCATTCAGACCGTATCGGTGGTGGTGTTGTTGGTTTTGGTATCGAAAAACTTTTTGCAACTCCATTTGGAGAAATTCTTGCAAGCATTTTTATGCTTGGACTCGCACTGATCTCACTGCTTATCTTATTTGATACACCACTCCACTTTGGAATCCTTGGGAGGTTCTTTGGAAAAAAAGATGTTCCAGAAGAATCTGTTAGCGATGTCATCATTCACGGAGCAGATGAGGAACGCTTTTTAACAGTAAAGAGAGACAAAAAACATTCTGAGGAAGACAGCCACGACGAGGAAAAAACCGAAGAAGAAGATGCAGCGCCAGAAAAAGAAAAAGAAGAGAAGCCACGTCAACAAAAGCCAATTCCCCCACAAGAGGTAAAGCCTATTGGTAGAGACGAGATAGCAGCGATTGCGATTCGTCGCATGCCTCATGTTACCTATACCCCTCCACCAATTGATCTTCTGTCCTCTGACAAAGGAAAGGCTGGATACGGCGATGTGAAGATCACGAGCAATATTATTAAGAAGACTCTAGAGAACTTTGGTGTCGATGTTGAGATGGATGAAGTGACCATTGGTCCTTCTGTGACTCGATATGCACTAAAACCTGCAGAAGGGACAAAACTCTCGCGTATCGTGGAACTTCAGCGCGAGCTTTCTTACGCCCTTGCAGCTGACCCTATCCGTGTCGAAGCGCCAATCCCAGGGAAATCTTTGGTGGGCATTGAGATTCCAAACACCCAAAAGACCATGGTGGGACTTGCGTCTCTTCTTTCTGACTCTGAGTATGCTGGGAACCCCAATCCACTCTACGTCCCTCTTGGAAAAGGGATCGCTGGAAAGGGAGAGTATGCGAATATCGCCAAAATGCCCCATGTTCTTGTCGCAGGAGCAACGGGTGCTGGAAAATCCGTCACCATGCACGCCATTATTACCTCCCTTCTCTACCGCAACTCCCCCCAAGAGCTCAGATTCATTATGGTTGACCCTAAACGTGTGGAGCTCACTCTATATAATGGTATCCCCCACCTCCTTACCCCTGTCATCACCGATGCAAAAAAGGCTATTCTGACCCTCAAATGGGCAACAAAGGAAATGGAACGAAGGTACGAGACCCTTGAATCCACATCAAGTCGAGACATTCAGTCTTACCATAAGAACACCCTTATACCTGCCCTTAAGAAACTCGAAGGAAAGAGTGAGGAGGAGAAAGCAAAGGCCGAAGTCCCTGAATCAATGCCTTATATTGTGATTATCGTGGATGAATTGGCAGATCTCATGAGTCTGTACCCTCGTGAACTTGAGGGAGCGATTGTTCGTCTTGCGCAAATGAGTCGTGCTGTGGGCATTCATCTCGTGATTGCAACACAGCGCCCGAGCGTAAATGTCATCACAGGGCTTATTAAAGCCAACGTCCCCTCTCGCGTAGCACTTAAGGTTGCATCACAAATAGACTCTCGAACCATTCTTGACCAAGCTGGAGCAGAGAAGCTCCTCGGAGCTGGAGATATGCTCTACGCAACAGCAGATATGCCGAAGCCAAAACGTGTGCAATCCGCCTTTGTCTCTGAAAACGAAGTCAAGAGTGTGGTGAAGTGGATTAAGGAACACTCAGATGCTCCGCTTGATGAAATAAACCTCACAAATGGGGAAAAACCAGGAGCAGGAAACGTTTATGGAAGTATTCCTGAGGATGCACTCACTGAAGACGACGAAGAAGACGAGCTCTTTGGAGAAGCTAAGGCGACTGTGGTATCGAGCGGAAAGGCCTCAACATCATTCTTGCAAAGAAAGCTTGGAATAGGCTATTCACGAGCAGCAAAACTCATGGACATTCTTGAAGAAAAAGGAGTTATTGGCCCCGCTGATGGAGCCAAACCCCGAGAAGTACTCCTTAAAGGAGATAATCCTGGAGGAGTGGTTGAGCCGTAGGCCCCCACTAAGGCCCGTCAGTGACGGAAGCCCCCTATTCCCCTATAATCCCTTTATGCATCAAAGGCAAAGGGTTATACGGACACTGGAATGGACTATCGTAGGCCTTTTTGTTGTGATTGTCATAGGATATAGCGGTTTTGCAGCAAAGCGTGTTTTTGAAGGCCCACAGATAAGCATTGAAGCGCCTTCGGACGGGGCAACGATGAGTACATCGCTCATAGTGGTCCAAGGAACCACAAAGAATGCGCTTTCCCTCACTCTCAATGGGAGACTCATCCCTATCGACACCACAGGTCGCTTCCAAGAGCAACTGTTGCTTTCATATGGCTACAATATAATAGAGCTTGTCGCTACTGATCGTACAGGAGAAGCACTTACAAAGACGATCACATTATTCTATCAATAACAACTTGTATGGCAGCAAAAAGAAAAACTGAAAAGGAGGAGAAAGCAGTGGGAGCAAAGACCGCGGTTGCAGATGTTATTAAATCTATCCAAATGCGTTTCGGTGATGGTTCGATCATGAAACTCGGAGAAGCACCCAAGGTGGGCGTAGAAGCTATTTCCACAGGATCAATCGGATTGGACCACGCGCTCGGAATTGGAGGATTACCACGTGGAAGAATTGTCGAGATCTTTGGACCCGAATCAAGCGGAAAAACAACACTCGCCCTCCATGTAGTGGCAGAAGCACAGAAAAAAGGAGGAGTATCGGCGTTCATTGATGCGGAACATGCACTTGATCCTGAATATGCAAAGAAGCTTGGTGTGAAGCTCGATGAACTTCTCGTCTCCCAGCCTGACACTGGAGAGCAAGCACTTGAAATCTGTGAATCTCTTGTTCGCAGCGGAAATATTGATGTCGTGGTCGTAGACTCTGTCGCAGCACTCACCCCAAAAGATGAGATTGAGGGAGATATGGGAGCGTCCCATATGGGAAAGCAAGCGCGCCTCATGTCACAAGCTCTCCGCAAACTTACCGCAATCGTTTCAAAGACTAAGACGATTGTGATATTCATCAACCAAATCCGTATGCAGATTGGTGTCATGTTCGGAAATCCAGAAACAACCCCTGGTGGAAAAGCCCTTAAGTTTTATACTTCTGTGCGTATCGATATCCGCCGCATCGCTCAGATCAAGAAAGGAGAAGATGTCATAGGGAGCCGCACACGAGCAAAAGTTGTGAAAAACAAGGTTGCGGCACCGTTCCGCCAAGCGGAATTTGATCTTGTATACAATGAGGGCATCTCTCGCGAAAGCGAAATGCTCGTCCTTGGAGAGAAATACGGGGTCCTTCAAAAGTCTGGGAGCTCTTATGGATTTGGTGATATAAAACTTGGACGAGGGTATGATAGTGCTCGAGTATTCCTTAAAGAAAATAAACAGGTGGCAAAAGATCTTGTAAAAGCCATCGAGGAAAAGCTCTCTACAGATGAGAGCTTTGGGGCAGGGTCAGAAGACTAGTCTCTATTGCTGTGCTTCCCTTTTCTTTCTGAGCGAGGGGAGAAAATCAAACACGATCCACGCTCCAAGTAATAGCACACCTAAGACAAGAACGAGGGTGGTGGTTTCTGTATGCGAAACAGCACCACTCAAGAAACGAGCATTTCCTCCAACATCCGTAAGAGCAGGAGCGTTATTCCACACACGTCCATACGAGATATACGCGGTTGAGCGCCACAAAATAACACAGAGGATGTAGAGCTTAAGCGCTGTACGAGACAAAACTGCTCGAGCTGTCCAAATGGCGTAGATACGCCACATGATTCTTTGTTTTAATGTAAAAAAGGGTTTCGCAATCATAATAATCCTATGATTTATTTTTTTCTTCTGGAGACTCGAGGAGTTTTTTCATTTCTTGTTTCCCCCGATAAATCCGTGTCTTGATAGCGGATACACTGGTGTCTTCCATTTCTGCAATTTCTTTTTGAGACCGATCTTCAAGAAAGTGGAGAGACAACGCTCGGGCAAGTTGAGTAGGAATGCGTGACAAATTTGTAGCGACAAAATCTTTGAGTTCATCGCCAGGCTGAGTAGTATAAGCAGCTTCTGGTACAAACTCGAAGACTTCTGGATCTATGGCAATTGTACGTTCACGCGTCTTCTTTAACTTCTGATAGTGGGTAAAAGTTGTATTCATAAGAATTTTGTACGCCCAAGAACGAAACGTGGCTCCGTCTTGTTTTTCATAGTTCTTGGCATACATATAGATTCTGGTGAAAGTTTCTTGGACAATGTCTTCAGCGTCCTCCCTATTAAACACAATGGTTTGAGCTTTTCGTATGAAAGCCTCCTCATATCTCTCCACAAGATGGCTAAATAATGTGGGCTTCTTTAGAGATGCGACAAAAAGCTCCTCATCTGAGGCATTCTCATAGGCAGTAATTGCGGTGTTATGCGGATCAAGAAGACTTTTCTCGGCCATAGACATTATTGAAGTCCTTGCAATGACAAAATTTCCTTTATGCCTTCTTCAAACTTCACTGTTGGCTCCCAACCCAACAATTTGTGTGCTTTCTCCCAGCTAGCTTTTGTGTGACGAGGCTCTTTTCGGGCTGGGACATAAACCGTAGGCCCCCCCACAAGCCCAGCGAGGGTATTTACTGAAATAGGATTCCCAGACCCAATATTCATCGCCTCACCTTTCCCCACCTTTTCACTGGTTGCTGCAAGAATATTTGCGCGGACAACATCACGGATGTGCGTAAAGTCTCGTGTCTGTTCTCCGTCGCCAGTAATTGGGAGTGGACGACCTGCTTTCTTTTCCTTCAAAAAAATACCAAGAACTAATGCATAAGGATCATCCGCCTTCATCCGTCCACCATACACATTAAAATAGCGTAATGACACCGTCGGAAGACCGTAGATCTCCGCAAAAATACGTGTATACTCCTCCCCTACGAGTTTTTGTAGCCCATATGGAGAAAGCGGCCGTGTCGGTGCCACGG
>CAYPEZ010000005.1:0-25971 GCA_964409985.1 uncultured Candidatus Saccharibacteria bacterium | reverse complement strand
CGGCATTGTCTCCACAAGAGGAAGAGTGGGTTGGTCTCCGTAAGCAGAGCTGGAACTTGAATAGACAACCCGTCTAGCCTTTCCTTCATGTGCAGCACGCAACACAGATAGTGTCCCGTTAATATTGTGGTCATTGGTCTCTGCCGGATATTCAATAGAATATTGAACACGCGGAAGTGCTGCCAAATGAAACACGGCATCTGCACCTTGAATAATAGGGAGAATGACGTCGTAGTGACGAATATCAACCTTATGGTATGTGGCGTTTTTGACTACTGGGTCTGGGTCTCGAACATCAATAACATCAACACTCCATTCCCCGCTCTTGATAAGCTCCTCCGTCAAGTGAGAACCTATATATCCCGCTCCCCCAGTAACCACCGCTCTCTTCAGTTGCTTTTGCATACCTTTATGATAACATTGGGCATCACGAAAAAGTTATTGCTAAGTATTCATCTGTATGTTGGACTACAACGAAGTCACTGCGCGTAAGTATATTTTGGTCGATGGACACCCTTATGAAGTCCTCGATAGCTGGGTATTTCGCAAGCAACAGCGTAAACCTGTCAATCAGACAAAGCTCAAATCTCTTCTGACTGGAAAGGTGGCAGAAGTCACATTCCACCAAAACGATCGTGTCGAAGAAGCTGATATGGGAAGCCGAGAAGTAAAATTCCTTTATACAAATCGTGGAGAAAATTGGTTCTGTGATCCAAAGAACCCTGCTGACCGCTTCAAGCTTACAGACGACATGACGGGTGATGTGCTCAAGTTCATGAAGCCGAACTCCATTATCGACACGCTGACGTTCGAAGGAAATATTATCCGCCTCAAACCGCCAATTAAAGTCACTCTTCTTGTCAAAGAATCTGCACCTGCTGTGAAAGGCAATACCGCACAGGGAGCAATGAAAGACGCTCTCCTTGAGACAGGGACAACCATCAAGGTTCCCCTCTTTATCAACGAGGGAGATTTGGTCACTATTAATACTGAGTCTGGAGATTACGTCGAGCGAGCAGAAAAGGGCTAATAAGATTATTGAGATTCGCTCAAAAAAAAGACCCAGGGTTATCCTGGGGCTTTTTTTACTCTGGGGGCCATTCTACTCCATCTCCATGACATTTTTTGGAAGTCTTCACTGGCCTGCGACGCCGCTTCATGCACACACACAAAAAAGGGTCTCCGTCTGCAATACGCTGGAGAAGCTTGCGGAGAATGCCAATCTCGGAACTGATCCGATCTTTATTTTTTTTGATCGTGCGACGTTCTCTTAATTTCTCTTTATCACGGATGAGGAGCAGTGCTTCCCGGACAATAGCTGTGGACACCTTGGGTCACCTCCATTCATCAAGAACCATTCCTGAGCTAAAAGTATACTCGCATGAACCCAGAGTGCAAGACAGTAAAACAAAAACACCCCTCGGCGGGGTGTTTTGTGTTCTTTATGGAGTCACAAACGGGAGGAGTCCCATCGTGCGAGCTCTCTTAATAGCCTCTGAAAGCTGTCGCTGATAGCGAGCTGCAACTCCAGAGCGACGACGCGACTGGATCTGACCATAGGGAGTCAGAAACTTTTTGAGCAGATCTGTGTCTTTGTAATCAATATATTTAACGTTGTTTGCAGTGAAGAAACAACGATTTTTCTTCATAATTGCCATAAATATTCAATAAAATTGTATAACTTAAAATGGAATATCCTCAGGGTTAATATCCTCATCAGGATATTCAATGGTTGCCAAGTCTTCTTTTGGTGCTGCTTTCCCTTTTGGAGTATCAGCTGCGGGAGCAGTCGCATTGGCGCCATACGATGCTCCACCAGACTTTGGACCAAACTGAATGCGGTCTGCGACAATTTCTGTGCGGTATTTTTTCTCACCTGACCCCTTATCATCCCAGCTTCTGGTCTGAATGCGGCCCTCGACATATGCACCGGCTCCCTTTTTGAGATACTGGTTCACTGTCTCTGCCTGGCGGCCAAAGACAACGACGTTGTGGTAGTCAGTTGATTCTTGGCGCACACCATTTTTATCTTTCCACACCCGGTTGGTCGCAACAGAGAACTGACATACGGCAATTCCTGATGGAAGTGACTTTAATTCTGGATCTCGAGTCAGGTTTCCGTAGAGGATCGCTTTGTTAATGTACATAGTGAAGGGTGATTAGATTTTAACCTCTCCTCCCGCGAGCTCGTCGATTGTCTTATCGAGTTCCGCATCAGTCATGACTGGTTTTTCTTTCTCTTCTTTCTTTCCAGTGCGCTCCTCGCGGTCGTCTTGGCGCCCTGCCTGAGCAATGAGCTTCTTTGGCATCAGGGTATTTTCCTTTGCGGTTTTGATAATAATGAAACGAAGTACCTTCAAGTTTCCATCAAGGCTCTTCTTTACCGCAGGTGCTGCAGAGGTTGGAGCTTCAAACTTGATCCATCCGAAGTATGCACTGGTGTAGGTTTTTCGTTGATTATTCGCAACCTTCACCATTGGATAGGCAAGCTCCATCATTTTTGGGAACTCTTCACTAATAATGACGCCCCCTTCTTTTTCGATCACGTCATGGACGTGCGCGACCTGCGCACCGACTTCCTCCTCGGGGACGGAGGAAATGACATGAAAACCTACCTCATATACGTTGGTAGGGACGTCTTCGTGTTTACTCATACGTGGGGGTGAGTCTACCAAAGAGAGAAGAGAAAGTCAAAAGATGGCCAGAAATAAGCATTATAAAAAATAAACACCTGGCTTAAGCCGGGTGTTGTTGGTTGGTCCCGAAGGACGAAATGAAATGAAGGAAAAAGAGCAGTGTCTTCGCTTTTGTGTCTCCCGGAGGAAACATCGATGCTAGGACTCCCCCAGTGTATATCTTATGGAATTGTCGTCAAGCCAAACATGTGGATAACTAAGAGTCACATATGAAAAGGCCCCGCAGATATGCGGAGCCTACTATCTGTGTTCCGACTAGCGGAACGAATGATTTGCACCCAAAAATGCGGATGCGTTGAAAAGAACGTTCCAGTCGACAGACTGGGGACGGCTCGGTTTTTGCATAATGCATACACCTCTCGCCGTACAAAATCTATCCTACTCAGCATTAGGACTGAGTCAAGTTCCAGCGACGGAGACTGTTTTCATACAGCTTCTTTGCTATCTCGCTTTCCCCTTCTCCTCGAATCTCCGCAATCCTTTTGATAATAAGCGGTACATGGCTTGATTCATTGCGTCTCCCGCGAAATGGCGCTGGAGCGACATAAGGGCAGTCCGTTTCGGCCATCACGCGGTCGATGGGAGAGAGTTTTACGACATCGTCATAATCGCGAGCAAATGTCAGAACCCCAGTGAAAGAGAGTGTGAAGTCTAAAGCAAAATATTTCTTTGCAGTCTCCCAATCAGCAGAATAAAAATGAATATTTCCTTGGAGCTTCTCCCCCGCCCCGCGCTTATACACCTCTAAGATATCAATGAGTTCTTTGTGGGCATCCCGACAGTGAATCATGAGTGGCTTTTTTGTATCTATGGCGAGTTCGATATGCGCGACAAAAAGATCACGCTGACGTTTCCTCTCCTCCGGAGAATCAATGCGCATGCGGTAATAATCGAGGCCACATTCTCCAATCCCTACGACTTTGGGATGCTTTGCGTGTTCTCGATACCAATAGTCATCAAATATCTCATCGTGCTTATCTGTGGGGTGCTGACCAATCGTCGCCCAGGTATTCGGGTACGTATCAGCGCAGTCGATGGCACGCTGGCTCATGTTTTTATCAGTGCCAACCATAATCCCACCCACGCGAGCTTCAGCCATACGAGAGAATGTCTCATCCCTGTCTCTATCAAAGACGGGATCATTCTGATGCGAGTGAATGTCGATATACTCTGTAATCATTACGGAAGACGGTTAAACAAAGGTTTTTCAGGTATCTTATGCTCAGAAATAAGGCGTTGGATTTCTTCTGCGGTGCGAGGGAGGAAGATATGCAAATCTCTGGCGATTGTTGCAAGCTTCCACACACATTCTTTCACGAGAATCTTGCCTTGTTCTGGATCGCTTTTTACAACCTTAAATGGCTCTGTCTTTTGGATGTATGCATCAAGTTCTGTGACGAGCTTCATGATGTATTCAACTCCACGTTTGAGATCATATCCTTCCATGTGCCCCGAGAGATGCCGTTCTGTTTCATTGTTTATGGGGAGATCAACAGCGCCTACGAGATGTGTCGTCGCCATTTTCATAATGCGACTCGTGAGATTTCCAATGCCGTTCTGGAGGTGTGCAGCATAAGAGGCCTTCACATTCTCCATGGTTAAGTCACCATCTTCAAAACTTGGCACATCGTGGAGAAGAACAAAGCGAAGCACGTCTTCCGGGAACATCGCATATCCTTCAAACGCCTTGATGACATCAAATGGACTAATGACATTTCCTAAAGACTTAGACATCTTTTGTCCTCCACTGGTGATGAAGCCGTCCACAATAATATGCTTGGATGCTGGGAGACCTGCAGACATGAGCATCCCCTGCCACATAAGCGACTGTTGGCGAGTATTGTCCTTACCACAATACTGGATGACCGGCCACCACTTCTCGAACTTTGTCATGTCTGTCGGCCAACCAATTGCGGAAACATAGTTCACAAGCGCATCGAACCAGACGTACATCACCTGTGTGTCGTCCCCTGGGACAGGAACACCCCAAGACATCTTGGACCGAAGGCGCGAGATGGAGAAATCTTCGAGTCCCCGCTCTAGAAAAGCGAGCATCTCGTTACGGCGCGACTCAGGAATGACAAAATCCGGGTGCGAATGAAAATGCTCTTTCAGCTTTTCGGTATAACTTGAGAACTTAAAGAAATAATTCTCTTCTTCGCGAAGCTCTAGTTCGCGGTTGGGGTGAATTGGACACTTTCCATGGTCGAGCTCAGAATCAGTCTTCTCGAGTTCACACCCTACACAATATTTCACCTTATAGAGTTTTTTGTAGATGTCTTTTTCGCAACGTTTCCAAAATTCCTGAGCCGCAGCAACGTGGTATGCGTCGGTAGTACGAATAAAATTATCAACAGAGAGGTTGAGGAGGTTTTTGAGTTCACGAAAACGTTCTGCAAATTTGTCCGTGTACTGTTGGGGATCAATGCCCTCTTTTTTTGCCCCTTCCTCTATTTTTGCACCGTGCTCATCTGTTCCGGTATTCAAAAAGACCTCTTTTCCTAGGTTGCGATAATAACGTGCGAGGGTGTCTGCACGTATGATCTCCATGGCAAATCCCACATGTGGGTCCGCGTTCACGTATGGGAGTGTCGTCGTGATATATACAGCGTTCTTCTCACTCATACCTCAAGCATCAATAATATTCTTTGTTTTTGCAACATCCTGAAGGTATTCAACCAAAATCGCTGCCACTGGAACAGCTAAAACGATCCCGAGGAAACCTGCGGTCTTCGCTCCGATGATTAACGCTAAAATGGATACCATTGAGGGGACGCCAACAACCTTGTTCACGATCTGTGGGTAAATCAGGTGGTTTTCAAGCTGCTGCATGACGAAATAGACCGCAACCATAACTAGTGCTGCCTCAAACCCTGGGGCCGTTGAAAAGAGTGCGTTAGAAAACCCGTTTGAGAACGCGATAAAGACAGCAGGAACTGCAGCCAATATAGGACCGAAAATAGGTATAACCTCCATGATCATAGCGATCAAGGCAAGGAAAAGTGCGTTTGGAACCCCCAGAAGAGCAAGCACCATGTACACAAGAACTCCCATAAGGACAGCAAGGACAATCTGGCCTTGAAACCATTGGCCGATCTTCTCTTGAGAGCGTCTCCAAAGATCAACAACATAATCTTGTTTTTTGGCGGGACTCACGAGCTTCAAGAATGTCTCAATCCCTTTTTCTTGAGCAGCAAAATAAAATGACAGCACGATAATGAGGACAAAGGACAAGACACCACCAAAGACAGTGCTGAAGGTTTGGATAATATCCCCTGACCCGAGTGTCCCCTGCGCAAAATTGAGTACGTCACCTGCACCCGATGATGGGAAAACCCCCTCAAGGGCTTCGCCTACGGTACCAGTCGTATTCGAGTGTTCTTGAAGCGGGTTCCATAATTCGAGCTGCAACGTCTTTGGAAGTTTTTGAGACAAAATATTAAAATCTTGCCAAACCGCTGGGATAAAGAAATAAAACACAACCCCAAAAAGACTGGCAAGAATCGCATATATCAAGATGATCGCTGGAAGACGCGGGACTTTGTGTTCAATAAACCACTTTGTAATGGGTTCAATTGCTGAAGCAAGGACAACTGATGTGAGTAGAACAAGGAGAATATCCCGCAAAAACCAAGCCATCAGACAGAGGCCGAGAATAAAAACTGCACGGAGTATAGACCCCGATGAGATATGGAGCGTAAGTTCGTGCTCATCATCGCGCATAGGATAGCGTCATCATACCATCCTGAGACAAAAAAACCTACGCAGAAAGCAACTTTTCAAAGCGGGCCTTGTCTTGATACGGGCCAACCAAAGCGAGACGTGCTTCCTCGGGACGAAACAACATCTTTGCAACACGTAGAAGATCTTTTGAAGTCACAGACTGAATCTTTTTTGCAATCTCCTCTGGTGTACGGAGTGGGCGACGCATAACCTCAGCAAGGCCATAGTGGGTCGCCAAGTCATCTGTTCCCTCAAGCCCAAGGTAGAGGCGGCCAATCATGTGCTCCTTTACCTTTGAAAGCTCTTCGATCGACACAGGAACAGTGGCCAATGTCTTAAATTCTTGAAGAATAGCAACAATAACCTCGTCAATACGATCTGGAGTAACACCTGCTGATGCAGCAAAGTATCCGTGGTCGGTGTACCCGTCTTGTTCGGCGCGGACGTAGTATCCAACACCCAATTCATCTCGAACTTTCCGGAAAAGACGAGAACTCATCCCCGAGCCAAGAATTCCGGCGAGAACCGCAGCAACATGGTAATCCTTGTGCCCAACAGAAAATCCCGGAAAACCGAGGACGAGGTGGGCCTGGTCAGACGTTTTTTCTTTGAGATACACACGTGGGCCTTTACTGTTTCCTGCTACTTTGTTCTTTGCAGACTTCTTGGTTTTTGGGATAGATGCGAATGTCTTTGCAATCATTGCGAGCGCTTTCTTCGGGTCAACATTCCCAGCAACAATAACCTTTGTTGCTTTGGCAACATAGTGCGCCTTGCGATAGAGAAGAAAGTCTTCACGACCAAAAGTGCGAATAACTTCTTTATAGCCACCAATGGGCCATCCCGCTGGCTGATCTCCATAAAGAAGTTCCATAAAATACTCCCCTACTCGGCGCATCGGAAGATCTTCATACATATTAAGCTCATCAGAAATAACGCCCTTCTCTTTTTCAATTTCCGCAGTCTCAAGCAATGGATTGAGATATAGGTCAGAGAGAATATCAAGAAGTTTTGGGAACTGCTCGCTTCTTGCTTTCGCATAATACCCAGTCCACTCCTGAGATGTGAATGCGTTGTATTCAGCTCCGAGACCATCAAGGAGCTCGCTAATCATGCTCGTTGCTGGCCGATTTGTTGTCCCCTTAAACATCATGTGTTCAAGGAAATGAGAGAGGCCGTTTTTTTCCTTTGTTTCATACTTCGACCCTGCTTCAACCGTTACAAGCACGGTCACTGTACGTTGATCTTTTTGTGGAACAATAATGCCGGTGAGTCCGGATGGAAATACTTTGCGAATGAAGGGTTTCTTTTGTGATGCCATAAAAACGAGTGTACCTCAAATCTAGAGTCCCCACAAATAAAAAAGCGCGCCTATGCGGCGCGCTGACGTTCTTGAAGACACAAGGCGTAATGCAGACTGTTGAAAATTAGCATCGCATCCTGTATTTCATCAAGTTTTGGTTTGAATAGTCCCTCTTTTGCTTTTTCCAGCAGTAGAAAGAACCGCGTGATTCGTTTAAGGGCATCTTCTGAAGAAGATTTCGAGAAAACCTCTTTGAGAAAGTCTCTCGAGGAGACAGATTCTTCTAACAAGAGAGGTTTGAATAGCCCCAAAAACTCTTCGATCTCAAGGGGTTTTACACTCACACGCTCAAAATACGCATGTGTGATCATGTCTTGGACAGAAATAACCCTTGCTTTTAGGGTCATGGAGGTCTCAGTGCACATCAGTAGCTTCTCCTCTAAACCACACGAGGATTATCTACAAAAAATTATCTGTGTCAACTGCGTAAGTTGTCGTGTCTCTGTATCCCTCATCATCACAAAGATGGTGACTGACGATCGCGGTAATCCCGTAGGGTACGATTTCGCTCAGCAAGTCTCTTAATTTCAGCTTGAATGTCTTCTTGGGTCGGCACGGTTCTCGCATCACGATAGGAGACAAAAAAATAATCAAGAGAAGCGTTCCGAGGGTCATCAGCAGAAATGCTGTCGCCTTTCGCGATCTCTTGCAACCTCAGGATTCTTCCTTCGTTTATCGTAATCTCTTTTATGGCCTCATCCTTTGTGAGGCTCTCAATAGACCGTTCGGGTGAATCCTTACGAAATTCATTGCTCTTGGGAGTTTCTATTACTTCCCCATCCTTGTTATCCATGCCAATAGCCCCAGCAGCAATAACAGCTCCCGCTCCGATAAGAAAGGTGCGGCGAGATGGGTCGTCTGGTGATCCTTCTTTCATAGAAGTTATGAAAATACGCTCATCAATTCACTGATGGGAACACGCTTTTGTTCTCCTGTATCTCGGTCGCGGACAGTGACATCATTTTTCTCAAGTGAATCAAAGTCTACTGTGACACAGTATGGCGTCCCAATCTCATCCTGGCGGCGATAGCGTTTTCCTATATTGCCATTATCATCAAACATCACATTTGGAATGGTTTTCCGAAGCATTGCATAGATCTCCTCTGCCTTTGCAACAAGATCGGGTTTGTTTTTTAAGAGCGGAAATACTGCGGCTCGGACAGGAGCAACATTTTTGGACAACTTGAGATAGACGCGCTTTTCTCCCCCAAGACTATCTTCCATATATGCAGAAGAAAGAATCGCAAGAATGGCCCGATCAAGACCAAACGAAGGCTCAATACAGTGCGGATAGAAACGTTCCTTTGTCTCTTCATCAAAATACTGAGAATCCTTTTCACGACCCGTCATGGCTCCATGAGCTCGAAGGTCAAAATCTGTTCGATATGCAAGACCCGAGAGCTCTTTGCGCCCAAACGGATAATCAAACTCAAAATCAATAGTGCGTTTAGAGTAGTGCGCAAGATCTTCTTTTGCTACTTCAAGTTCGTGCACACGTTCTTTTGGAAGGCCCACATCTGCCCAAAATGCATGTGTTTCCTTACGAAGTTCTTCAAACGCCCGGTCCCAATCCCCCTCCTTTACAAAATACTCTATTTCCATTTGTTCAAACTCTCTAGTGCGGAAGGTAAAATCACGAGGCGCAATCTCGTTTCTAAATGCTTTACCAATTTGTGCCATTCCAAACGGTAGTCGAGGATGAAACGTATCGAGAATATTCTTAAAGTTTACGAACATCCCCTGGGCCGTTTCTGGACGAAGATAGGCAATATTTGATGAATCTTCATTTGCCCCAACAGATGTCTTAAACATCATATTGAACTGACGCACATCACCAAGAAGATTTCCCTCTGGGCTTTTCATTTTCCTTTCTGTTATCGCCTTTTGAAGATCTTCGAGCTTCATCCCCTTTACATCAGCGCCAGCATCTTCAAGTAAATGATCGGCACGATATCGTTTTTTGGTTTTTAAATCCTCAACGAGCGGGTCCGCAAAACCAGCAACGTGTCCTGAAGCTTCCCACACTCGTGGATTCATAATAATCGCAGCATCCATTCCATACATATCATTTCGATCCAGGACAAATCTCTTCCACCAAAGCCGTTTTACATTCTCCTTTAGAGCAACGCCGAGTGGCCCGTAGTCCCAAGTTCCAGCAAGACCTCCGTATACTTCACTGCCGGGGTAAATAAATCCTCGTCGCTTTGCGAGCGAAACAATGTCTACCATGATATCTGCCATATCCCTCTATCCTAGGGGGAATTCTTCATCATGGCAATAAGGATAAAAAGACTACTCAATGACCACCCCTCCTCCTTTGGGAACCATGGGGTCGGTTGGCGCGATTGTATTCAAACGTCCGGCTTGTTCTTCAATTGCAGATCCTGTGAAATTATCAGAACCAGTGAGGACAGATTCATGGAGAATATCTGGACTTTCTCCCACTTGCCCAAGCGAAGGAGAGATCGAGACTTGGAATGCTACTTGCTTAATTGGACTAATAATCCCCGCACCGGCTGTTACTTGACCAACATTCCATGTCACAATTCCACGGTTGGGGTCATACACAATATCTTCAGCCTGCGGATCAATCGTATTTTCCCAGTTCACATACGAAGGGAGCCGTGAGGTGACAACCATGTCATCAACAGTATTTGATGTATTCACCACGGACCAGATGATGGTATATGAGGTTGACTGTCCCACACGTGGTGGAATGGGTCCCGTGTTTTGAATAGGACTATCAAAATGGACAAGTCGACTCGCAAACTTTACTTCCGTCGAGAAACGTACTGTTCGACTTACAACGGTTTTAATTTCTTCAGGAACCCCTGATTCACTTGTGCGTTTCCCGCGGATAGTGACATCAAGCGTAATCTCTGGGTTTCGTAGTAGGCGATCCTTTGTTTGCGCTGGAAGAGCACGGAACATGAGGTCCACTTCTCCTGACTGTCCAGCATCAATTTGAGCAAGAACGGGAGTTTCGCGCTCATCCCACACAACAGTATCGTCGCTCGATCGATAAAACCCAGTTTGAGAACTAATAGACCGTCGGTCCAAGGGGCTTCCATGAAGAGCAACCTCTACTTGCGCATTCGTAATGCGAGAAGAAAGATTATTCTTCCAAATGATTTTGGTATTGAGTGATTGATCAAACGCAGTGACATAAGGCTCAGAGGGCTTACCATTGATTTCAACAGAAACTCCTAAGAAAGGTTTTTTTATGGTGATACCAGAGAGGAGTGAACCATAGATCGTTTCGATAGTATATTCTTGCCTCCCCTGCGTCCCAACATACGTCCGGAAGACTTTTTCTTGACCATCTTCTCCAGAGAGAGATCCTCGAATAAGTACAGTGCGTTTCGATCCGGGATCAACCTTACCGAGTTTCCATACATTGTTTTGGAAAACAGGTTTTTCGCTTGCCTCCTTAAACGTGAAGCCGAAGGGATAATCAACCTTCAGAAGAACATCATTTAAGGATTCACGTGCATTTGCAGTAAGATCTACACGCAATTCTAACTCTCCACCATTATTCACCTCTCTCAGGGTATCAACCTTCACGTTAATTGGAGATGCTGAAATGTTTACTAGATACTCTTGTTCTTTCTTTAATGAAGAGTTAATTCCATCAATGCGATACTCAAGGTGTGCCAATACGCTTTGCTCAGTTTTTTCTTCACCAAGAAAAATGACTTTTGTATGATATACCCCATTCGCTCCTGGAGCGATCTCACCGAGAATTTTCTTTTCTTCACGAAGTGGCTTTGTAATATCAGATGGGGAACGCGCTCCTTCTGGGTACGTTAGGACAAGATTGGCATACGGGAGTGAAACACGATTTCTGTTTGCAATAGTAACAGTAAATTCCACTTGCTCTCCCGCCGCAACAGACACCGGTCCTTCAATGTTAATAGCGACATTTTTGTCAGACGCCCTTGCATTTGGGTCATCAAAAATCACCTTATAGACTAAAAAGCTGATTGATGAAAGGAATAACAAAATAATGACACCGAGAAAAAACTTAAATGCGCTCACTTGTGCGTAGGTTTTTTTTGTTGCAGAAGTCGACATGGTCGTGGGCCAATCTGTATGTACAGCAATGTCATGGGGAGTAAGCACCCCACCAAGAGGTTTAGGGAGTGCCTCGCTTGGAGTTCCTTCGAGCTCTTGTTTCACTTGCTCCAATCGACTATTGTCAAATTCGCGCTGCGTCACAGGGTCCATAATACCACACAGACACTATCAAGTGTGAATGGTTTTCAAGATACGGTTGATCTCATTGATATACATTGTTTTTTGTGCTGAAGAAATTTCATGATCAACATATGAAGGGATTTCGATCCCCCAATACCCAAGCTGATGAAACATGCGTGCAAGCGTGAGGGCTTCCCAGTCTCTGCGACGAGAAGCGTTGTGGTGGAGAAGTTCGTGGTGTGTATTGAGACAAGCAAAAATTTGAGGTGAGGTACTCTCATGTGGAAGTAATCTACGAACCATTTGAGAGACTCGCGCCAAAGATTGTAATTCTTCTGTCGCAATGGCGTTGTGTGTTGTTGGGGCAGCGGTGGTCAATCTCCACCCACTTGCACCACGCACAATATTTGCCAAGATCCACGACATTGGCTGCACAACATACCTTAAGCGAGACACTTCTTTCCGAATACCTCGCGCATGCACACTTATACGGCCAATATCCTTGGTAAAAAGTTCAACAACGGCGTCCGCTTCTCCTGATGGAATTGATGTCATCACGAGTGCGGGGGTGTGGTAGATGTGGTGAGGCATATCTTACATTAGACCAACATCCAAAGTAAACGTATCGACAGCAATCTGTTCACCATGCTCCCCTTTCTTCAAAGAAACGTCCTTCGCATGAACAGTCTTCTTCCAATCTTCAGGAAGAGATGAGAGAAATACTTGCCCTTCTTCATCACGTGCCCCAAAAGTGAGTGTGATGACATCTTGAGGATTCAGAGAATGCTTTTTGCGTAATTCTTGAATTGCACGTGTGAGGTCACGAAGTTGTCCTTCGTGCCGTAGGGCTGGAGTAATGTGCGCATCAAGTGTAACCCCAGAGGACGCATCGGTAACAACCTCTTTTACGTTCACCTCTTCTCTCAGAATTTCAAGATAAGCATCAGGAAGTTGTTCTGGGATTGAGAGCGACTGGAGCGGTTGACGCACTTTAATCCCAAGCTTCACTCGGGTATCAAGGGCAAGTGTTACGATACTTCTGAGACGCTCCATATGCGTAATGGTTTCAGAAATATATGGGATATCCTTTGGCCACGACGAGAGGTGGACACTCTCAGGGTCATGTTTCCCTCGCACGAGGGAAAAAATTTCCTCTGCAAAGAACGGCATGATAGGAGCAATAAGCCGAGCAAAAACATGCAGTGACTGTCGGAGAGTTGTTGCTGCATACACAGCATCTTCTTCGTCCTCACCCTTGAGGCGTTCTCGAGATCGACGCACATACCACGTCGAAAGATCATCAACAAATTGTGGAATACCCCGCACAGCAGCATCGAGTTCAAATCGCTCAAGTCCACTAGATATACTCGCTTCAAGTTCAGAGAGTCGCGAGAGAATCCACTGATCAAGTACCTGAGGGCTTATAGACCCTTTTTCGTCTACTTTGTCACGATATAGTTCGAAAAATGTGCATACGTTCTTTGTGCGGAGGAGAATCTTCTTATACAACTCATCAATACCAGCCATTGAAAAGTTGAGGTTCTCTCCTCTGACAACAGGAGAAGAGAGCATATAAAGCCTCAGAGTATCAGCTCCATATTTATGAATGACTTCCATGGGGTCTGGGTAGTTCTTGAGCTTTTTGGACATTTTTTGCCCATCTTCAGCCATGATCAACCCTGTACAGATCACACTCTTGAATGCACTTTTCCCAAAGAGGCCCACAGAAAGGACCAGCATGTTGTAGAACCACCCTCGTGTTTGATCCACAGCTTCGGCAATAAAATCAGCAGGGAAATTTTTGAGAAAACGTACACCAGCCTCTGTCGTATCGTTCCCTAGGTAGTGAAACTGCGCAAAAGGCATCGATCCGGATTCAAACCAACAGTCAAAAACTTCAGGTATACGACGCATAGGCCCGCCACATGCGCAATGCAAAATCGCCTGATCAATGTATGGGCGATGCATATCGAGTTCCCATGAATCATTGTGTGGGATTGGAGTGTAGTGAAAAACTTCTGTCCCTGCAGTTGGGAGGAAATCTTCTCCGCGTTGTTCCTTTTCTTTCACCGACTCTTGGACAGACAAACCACCTGCTCCAGAATGGAGCATCCAAATATCATATTCATGTGTCACAACAAGAATGTGTTTTCCTTCATGTTTTTTATCTATCTCATCAATAAAACCCATGACACGCTTTCTGACATCAGAAAGATTTTCTCCTTTCTCTGGGCGCTTCTCAAACTTTTCTTCTAGTGAAGAAAAATATGCTCGGTAATTCTCAATGGGACCACAATCAAACTCTCCTGCGTTAATTTCACTTAGGCGATCATCGAAAATAATATTGTTTGGATCGAAGCCTAGTGTTTCTGCAACAATATGAGCTGTTTCTTTTGTGCGAAGAAAAGGTGATGCATATATCACATCAATGGCCTTTCCTCCTTTTAGCTCTTTCGCTGATGCTTGGACTTGCTTCTTCCCTTTCTCTGTAAGATGGTGGGGGTCTGTCTTTTTTCCGCTAATGATGTTGTGTGCATTTGATTCAGCCTCCCCATGACGCATGAGCGTATACGTGTTGCGTTCTTTCGTGTTGGCGCGGAGCTCAGACAACGAACCTATCACCGATATATCCTTACAAGATTCACAGCGCCACACGGGAAGTGGCGCACCCCAGTATCGCGTGCGAGAAATCGCCCAGTCGCGAGCATTTTCAAGCCAGTTACCAAATCGTCCATCTCGAATATGCTCTGGAACCCATAGCACTTTTTTATTCTCACGAATAAGATCATCTTTAATCGCTGTAACTTTCACAAACCAGCTTGTCGCTGCGTAATTGAGAAGCGGTGTATCACATCGCCAGCAGTGTGGATAAGAGTGTGTGATATTTTCTTTAGCAAAAAATGTCCCAGAATCTTGAAGGTATTTGAGGACAGCGATATCTGTTGCGAGACGCACTTTATCCTCTCCCTTTGGCTTTACCTCCATTCCTGCAAGCACTTTTACGTCTGGAAGGACTGTCCCATCCATCTTCACATGCTGGATGAATGGAAGCTTTTCTTTTTCTCCAAGTTTCATGTCGTCTTCCCCGAATGCAGGTGCGATGTGCACAATTCCTGTTCCGTCTTCTGTGGTCACAAAATCTCCTGCATAGACTTTCCATCCGCGTTCACGATTTTTGAGATCAGATTTTTTTGCGTAATCGTCAAAGACAGGAGTGTATGATTTCCCAACCAAACTTTCTCCTTTCACTTTCCTAAGCACTTCGTAAGGATGATCCTTAAAGATAGCAGACAGACGAGATTCTGCGAGAATATATGTTGCTCCTTCAGCACGAAGAAAAACATATTCAATATCTTTCCCTACCGCAAGAGCAACGTTTCCAGGGAGTGTCCATGGAGTCGTCGTCCATGCGAGGAAATAGGTATTCTCTTCTCCTTCTACAGCAAACTTCACATATACAGAAATATCTTTGACGTCCTTGTACCCTTGGGCGACTTCAAAATTCGAGAGCGTAGTCTCACATCGGGGACATAGATGCATGGGTTTGTACCCTTCATAAATCAGCCCCTTGTCATACAGTGTCTTAAAGGCCCACCACACACTTTCAGTGTATTCAGGATCCATCGTTCGATACGGATGCTCCATATCGATCCAGCGACCCATACGAGGGACGACTTCTTTCCACTCTTTGTCGTACCGAAGAACACTAGCGCGTGCCTTCTCATTAAAATTTTGTATACCGTAGGCTTCGATATCTTTTTTGTGCTTCAGACCAAGCTCCCCTTCAATGAGATTCTCGACTGGAAGACCGTGGCAGTCCCACCCCCAGACACGACGGACCGTCCGACCCTTCATTGTCTGATAGCGAGGAATGACATCTTTGATTGTGCCCTGAAGAAGATGTCCGTGGTGAGGAAGTCCGGTGGCAAATGGGGGCCCATCATAAAACACAAAGGCATCTCGTTTCTCATTTTCATACAACGAGCGTTGAAACACATCCTGTGCTCGCCAGAATGCCAGGGTCTGTTCTTCTTTCGCAGAAGCAGAAAGCTTCTGGTCCTTAGGAGTGGGCTCCTTTTGCATATCCACTGATCATAGCAATTCTCACACAAAGAGACAAAAACGCACGCTCAAACCGAGCGTGCGTCAATTTATTCTTGAGGGTGTTCAATGGAAAGAACGAGGCTGGGCCCCCACATATCCAAAACATCTAAAACATGGTTTGAAAAACCATTTAAGTGGTAGTGCGCAATCACCAAAGGTGTATGTTTTTCCCCAATAACAAAAAAATCATGTTTCATGTTGTGGGGAGTAGAACTCACGGGAGTTGAGCGAACCCAACACTTAAAAAACGGGTAGCATAGAAGCGACAGCTGAGCTCCCCAGGAACGGTTTGCGACCTCTTCAAGGTATTGAAGGGCTTTAGGGGTGATTGTGAGAACCCCCTCTTTTCGGAGATTTCCAATTCGCACTTCTAGCATGATGAACTCCTCTAAAGAGCAACTTTTTTGAGCGTACACGAGAACGTATAGAGAATCAAGGATTATTTTCGCTGAAGTGTTGAGAGAATAAGATCAAAGTCTCGCACGATATCATCCCCTCGTGATCCATATGTCACTGTAAAGAGGAGAACATACTGATCTGGTGTCTCAACTGCATACACAATAGCCTCATAGAGACCCGACCACTCATAAGAAATAGCAGGAATCGTATTGAGCTTTGTTTGAACATATGACTTCTTTGAAATATTAAAATTAGCATCCGGCGATGTCTGCACCCAATCAAGTAAACTTTTTCCAGAAAGCGGAAAAGCTCCGATGGTAATCGTCGTAGGACCCTCTGTGGGGGGCATGTTGTGATCTTGCAACCTCTCAGCGTCCGCTTGAGACATCAAAGTCAGCATAGTACCATCAACCGATTCCTGAGAGGCATAGTCTCCTGGGTAGTCGATAGTCAATCCATGTGTCGTAAAAGTTTTTTTCCCACGCTCGCGAAAGACGAACGCACGCCCAGAAGCACTATCATTCCAGTTTAAAGCTCCCTCACGTTCGACGAGAGCATTTTTAAGCTCGCGTGATTGCTTCAGAAGTTCTCCGTAGACCTCTCGATGAAGAACATTTTCTTTAAACACTTCAATGTTGTGCCATCGATACATCATGGCCGCAAGAACACCGTTAGTGACCAACATCACAATGAAGAGTATCGTCATTCCATCAAGTACGAGAATTTCTTTTCGTTCGTTTGCCATATTATTTTTTGGAGGTACTTGAGCCCACCACTGAAAGCTGTTGGGAAAGCACGGCAATCTCTCCACGGAGAGTGTCATTTTCTTTTTCGTGAGCTGTTTTGAGCGCGCGCATATCAACCACATGCCAGACCCAAAAAATGACAGTGGTGACAGCAAGACTTGCGCACACAATACCAAAGAGCTGCACGTATGGAAATGGTGGGTTGGGAGCCTGCGCAGAGGTCGTATCTTTCATTGCTTCTCCAGTAGTCATCCCACTATCTTATGAGGAGAGGAGCTCTTTCACAAGCCTTACTACCTCTTTTTGCATAATACTCAGCTCTACTCCCCCATCTATGCGTGTGTGAGAGACGTTCTTCAAAAAGAGTTCGTACCCCTCCCGCACCTTTGCTTGAAATGCCAGATTTTTTTCAAAATGATCCATACTCATGCGCTTCTCCATACGTTCTCGGGCTTTTTCCGGAGAAATCGTGACAAAAAAGTAGTGGTCAGGAATATATGCACCGAGGATTTCTTTGTGCAGTGTCCAGAAAAATTCTTCCCTATCTCTTTGTCCACCGGCGACAATTTGATACGCATAGGTTGACCCCATAAAACGATCACACACCACATGTTTCCCGGCTTCAAGTGCAGGAATAATGACTTTTCGCATATGTACTCTGCGATCTGCAGCAAACAGAAGGAGCGTAGCGAGTCCGTCGAGTGGTTCTTTCTTGAGGAGCGCACGAATATCTTCCAGATATGGTTCGTGGGTGAAAATAATTTCATCAGAAAGGTCTCTCTTCAGTGCGTCGACACACGAAGTTTTTCCGGCTCCATCGAGTCCCTCAAAAACAATAAATTTTCCCTTAGACATATTTCTTCATTAGTGAGTCAAGTTTCTGGTGGAGTTCTTCTACAGAACCTTCATTGGAAATCACTATTTCCGCACGCTCTTTCATTGCGCGGATGCGACGCTCTGTCTCGAGCTCCGACTCTTTCAAAAATTCCTCATAGGTTTTTGTGGTGTCGTCTTGGTTTTGCCCTCGCCCACGGATCCGTTCAAAACGGACCTTCGGACTGGCCTCAATATAGATGAGGTGGAAGTCGAGAGACTTTGTCAGCCCGATCATATCTTCTTCACGACGAATCCCCGTCACAATCATCAAGGGATGTTCTTCTTCGTTAATGTCCCCCATGACGACATGCCCAAAGAGCTCTTCGCCAAATTCCTTGCGCAAGGCAAGCGAGAGCCGTGAGAGATGCTGGCGAGTGATCGGGAGATAGAGTCGCTCGAGGAGATCGCGGAGTGGCTCTGAAAACGTATGGACGTACGCACCATACTTCTCGTGGAGGTACTGCGCAGCGGCATCTTTACCGCTCCCTGCCTCCCCAGTAAATCCGAGTATAAGTTTTTTCGTCATGATCGAAGGATGGCATCAATGCGTTTTGCGAGTGCAATGAACTGCTTCTCTTTCCAGCCTTGTGTTGTTTGAAACGCAGTACCCAGACGAATACCTGAGGGGTCATGTGGGCTACGGGTATCTCCGGGAAGCGTATTTTTATTCACAATAACGCCTTCTTTCTCAAGTTTATCGCTCGCATTCTGACCAGAAATCCCTTTCCCATCCATCCATGTATCAACAAGAATCATATGACTATCAGTTCCTTCGGTCACCAACCGCCAGCCAAGTGCGAGAAGTGCATCAGCAAAAGCCCGTGCATTTTTTATCACTTGCTTTGCGTATATGTTGAATGCTGGAGACTTGGCCTCATTGAGCGCCACAGCGATTGCGGCAACCTGATTCATGTGTGGCCCACCTTGAAGACCGGGAAATACCGCTTTATCAATTTTTTCTGATAGGGCACGGTGATCTTTGCGCGAAAAAATAAGCGCACCACGTGGACCACGGAGTGTCTTATGTGTTGTGGTCATCACCACATCGGCATGAGGAAAGGGACTTGGATACACCCCAGCTGCCACGAGCCCAGCAACATGTGACATATCTGCAACAAGAAGAGCCCCGGAGGCATGCGCCACCTTTTGAAACTTCTCCCACTCAACAATTCGAGGATATGCAGTGAATCCAGCAATGATGACAGTGGGTTTTTCTTTCTTTGCCAATTTCATGAGGGCATCATAGTCAATCATTTCTGTTTCTGGGCTGACTCCAAAATGCACCGGTGTCCACAATTTTCCCGAGAGTGACGCAGAGTGGCCATGACTGAGGTGTCCCCCGTCTGAGAGTTTCATCCCCATAATTTTCCCCCCTTTGGGGACAAGAGCTGACAGAATTGCGATATTTGCTGGTGAGCCTGAAAGCGCCTGAACGTTGATTCCCCATTCAAGATCAGAGAGCCCGAAGAGCGCCAATGCTCGCTTTTGACAGAGTGTTTCAAGCCCATCAACAACTGCGTTCCCGCCATAATACCGTTTTCCTGGATAGCCTTCAGCGTATTTATTTCCAAATGTAGACCCGAGCGCCAGAGATACGTCTTTAGAAACACTATTTTCTGACGCAATAAGGTTGATGGTCTTTTTTTGTCTCTGTGATTCTCTTGTGATTAGAGCTGCGATTTTCTTATCTTTCATCGAGGAATATCTTACCAGAAAAAAGACCCGATACGAATGGTATCGGGTCTTATGCTACTCAGAGAGTCTCATGGGGAACCAAGGGTTTCGTTGTACCGAAGCCCGATAGGATCATAGTGATTATGTTTGATCCACTCCTCGAGAAATGGAGATGTGTAGCGCTCAACCTCCACCCCGAGGCGCATGAGATACTTCGTGACGAAGTGCTCGCGGCCATATTCCCAAAGGTAGTACACCTTGCGAATTCCCTTGTTCACGATCTGCTTTGCACAACCGTTACAAGGATGGAGCGTCACCATCATATCCAGAGGATTAATGGCAAACGTTCCCGACGAGAGATTATTGATGGCGTTGAGTTCCGCATGCGAACCGCGACATAGCCCTTTCCCTTCTTCAAGTTTCCCGTCCACAACGCGAGCACACCCTGTGGTTCGCGGATTCACATCTCCGCGCGCTGCTCCATTATAGCCACTAGAGAGCATCACATCTTTGTGAAAGATGATGGCTCCGACTTCATACCACATACAAGTGGAACGTTTTGAAATGACGATTGCCTGCTGTGCAAGGATATCGAGCGCTGTGGGCCGGTAATATTCTTTGGCAAGCTTGTACTGAAACATCCGCTTCAGGACCTGGGGGTCGGTCGTTGCGGGCCAGCTTCCCAAAGGAACATTTTTCTGAGACATAGAATCTCCTTATTGATAAACAACGCTTTTCCTCACCCAGAACTACCATGCGCCATTGCAGAATACAAGTAGCAATCTTGAGAGAAGATACCTCGCATGCTAGTCTGACAAAAGAATAGGACATTCACAGGAGAGAAAACGTGAAAAAACAAGGGGTTCTTGTCGCCATCTGTGGAATCAACAATCTCGGAAAGACAACACAACGAGAATTCCTCACCAAACGCCTAGAAAGTGCCGGGGTCGCCAGTGCTGATTGGAAGTATGCGCGATACGATATCGCACCGAGCGGCCCAATGCTCAATGACTATCTGCGGCGAGGAAATCCATACAACCTGACGCCGCGAGAATTTCAGATGCTACAAGCACTCAACCGCACCCAGGTTGAGCCGCTTCTCATCGAACACCTTTCGCGGGGAGACGTCGTCATTGTCGAGGACTACGTCGGCACAAGCATTGCGTGGGGGGTAGGCGCAGGCGTAGAGGAATCATTCCTCCGAAACATCAATAGTCATCTGAGGAAAGAGACCCTGGCGATTCTTCTTGATGGAGAGCGTTTTTCAGAAGGGATCGAGAAGGGGCACGCACATGAATCTCATGACACCTTGACGAATCGAGTCAGGAATATTCATCTTGAACTCGCAGCGAAGCATGGGTGGAAAATCGTGGATGCCAACCGTACCAGAGAAGAAGTACACAAAGAAATCTGGCAGTATGTCGCGACATGCATTTCATAAAAGAAAGGCGCACAGAAATTTCTGTGCGCCTTTTACTTTACTCTTCGAGAGAGAGGATAAAATCCACGAGCTTCTCATCACCACGACAACCAAGAAGAAGTTCTTCCCGGCTGACAACCTGAGTGAAATCGCTTTCCCCCGAAATGAGTTTACGGAACTGAGTCCACGCTTCCGAAAAATTTCCGTGAGAATCCTCTGGGTCGGTAGATTCAAAGGGTCTGGCGACATGCTCGAACGGAGACATGTGTCCGTTTTTATGAAGGTCGTTTGCTAGGTCGACATCCTTGTCGAGAGAACGGACCCCATCATGGGTCAAGTAACTGGTCCGAGCGCACTTACCCGCAGACGCACGAGCAAGGATGAGCTCATCGCCTTCTTCAGCACGATCTTCGGTGCGGATGTAGGGCAAATGCCATTCCCCTGCCTGAAGCTCGGTGGGAACACTCCCCATCATTGCTTTGGCACACACGAGGCCGAAATCTTGCGCTTCGGGTTGTGCATTTTTGCTCCCCCTAAGCCCAAAATAGTTTCTCCAATATGTCGACGTGACAATGACCGTGTGGAATGTATACGGTTCCAGCACCCTGTTTGCATGCTGCTTGTGAAGCCCTTGGTCGAGGGCAGAAAAAACAGAGCCCAAGCCATACTCTTTTGTGAGCGCTTCAATGCGATCACAGAGCCCTGCGACACGCACCCTTCCGGCATCAGAAAGCTTGAATGTCTCTCGTTCGATGACAGCCCTTCCACCAATGAGGTGGTACGCCTGCACGACAGCAACATCTCGGCCTGCAAGCCAGTTCTGCACTGTACGCTCTCGATCCACCTGCGAAAGGTCTGTGCCTGCCTGCATCCCCGCCTTATTTGCTCCAAAGGAATTTGGCACATATGGGCGGTCAAGAACATGCTCAAGCCGTTTCCATACCGGAATCGCTCGTGAGCTTGCTGAATTGCGGGAAAAGACTCGGTGGGTGTTGAACTCGGCAAGATACGGTCTTGGAAAATCGACTTCGATAGACACGAGACGTGATCCACGGTAGATACTATCGCAAATGACTTTTGCACTTGCACTTCCAACAACAACTGGAGTGTTCATTTCTCTTTCTCCTCAAGGTACAAGATAAGACTTTTCCCAGAGTAGCTGGGGGGCGGTGGAAAGTCAAACAAAAAAACACCAACACAATACTGTGTCGGTGTTTTTTGAGTGTGAACCTTAAACCACCTCTATCCCCATACTTCGGGCAGAACCCTTGATAGTCTCCATTGCTGCCTCAATTGAAGCAGCAGAGAGATCTGGCATCTTCTTTTCCGCAATCTCACGTACTTGTGCCAGCGTGATCTTGCCGACCTTCGATGCACGGTTCTTTCCTGATCCCTTTTCAACCCCTGCAGCCTTCTTGATGAGGAAGGATGCTGGTGGGGTCTTGAGCACAAAGCTGAAGGTTCGATCCTCGTAGATAGCAATATCAACTGGAACAATATCACCTGCCATCTTTGCGGTCTGGTCATTAAACTTCTTACAGAAGTCAGCAATATTGATACCTGTAGGACCAAGATTGGTACCAATTGGTGGAGCAGGATTTGCCTTCCCTGCTGGAATCTGAAGTTTTACTTTCTTTGTTATTTTTTTTGCCATAGGAAAATAAGGCTTATTTGCTATTTCCTGAGAGGAGAGAAGCCCGGCATCCCGGCACCTTCCAGTTCAGGTGATACTAGCTTAAATCTTCTTGATCTGCAAGAAGTCGAGTTCGACTGGCGTCTCGCGACCAAACATCGGCACCATGACCTTCACGCGTCCTCGCTCTTCATCCACTTCACCGACTTTTCCTTCAAGTTCTTTAAATGGACCATCGGTAATAATGACAGACTCGCCAATCGAAAGGTCAATAGTATGCTTTACTGTCTTTGCCCCCATTCGTCCAAAGAGCGAGTTAATCTCTTTTTCATCAAGAGGCACAGGGACAACACCTGAACCTACGAATCCCGTAACTCGGGGAGTATTGCGCACCACATACCAAGAGTCGGGATCATAGATCATCTCGACAAGGACATATCCAGGGTAGATTTCTTCTTCAACCTCCACACGCTTACCCCCCTTCATTTTAATTTTCTTTTCCTTAGGGACGACGACTTCAAAAATTTTATCTTCCATGCCAAGGGATTCAATACGTTGCTTGAGGTTGCGCACAACAGCGTTCTCGTATCCTGAGTAGGTGTGGATCGCATACCAAAGGCGCTCTCCTTTTCCCTTCCCAACTTCTGGGGAATGTGAATGATCGGCAGACATATATGTTTAGATGAATCGTTTTACAATTCCAGTAAATCCGTAGTCAAGAAGACCCAAACCAAAGCCAATGAAAAGAGAAATGAGAATGACCATCACAGTAAAACCAACAGCCTGACGTCTCGTTGGCCAATTCACGTGCTTGAGTTCCCCTTTTGTGTCACGAAGATAATCGACAAGTCCCATAAAAATTAATACAAAAGTAAATAAATTGCCCCCTAATAAAAACCGCCCCTCCCGGGCGATGCATTGAAGTTGTAGAGCTAGTCTATGCTTCCACAACCTAATTGTCAATAAAAATAAAAAACCCTCTGAAAGAGGGTTTTTTATACATTGGGCTATCGGTTATCGAACCACGTATGTGATCGTCACAGACGTCGAAAGTTTCTCTTGTCCTGGCTGTACATTTGCTACCGGGGCCATGTCTGCTGCCATGAGTTTTGTTTCCATCACTCCTCCTCGGCCATAGTAATACGGATAGTTCACGCCTTCGTTATAGTTTTGTACGCGAACAATTTCGACGCCAAGTTTCTCAGCAAGTCGCTCAGCTTTTTCTTTTGCTTCTGCAATAGCTTCGTCACGAACTCCCTCAAGAAGTTCTTCTTCCTTCTCAACCTTAAAGGTAAGGCCGCTTACATTGGTTGCACCTTTTTCCGCGATACCTGAGAGAATGTCTCCTGCTTTATCAAAGAGATCATTGTGTAGTTTGAGCTCATAACTCTCTGTGAGGCGGTATCCTTTAAGGACCTGCTTACCGTTTACTGGTGGGCAGTAGGTTGCAGTACAGACAGCAACCCGATCTTGCACCCAGTCATATTCTGGATAGAGATTGTATCCTACTGTGCGAATGTCTTCTGGCTTCACACCAATCCCTGCCAAAAATTCACGAAGGGCTCCGGTTTTCTTTGCCACTTCTTCGGTTGCTTCTTTTGGAGTTTTTCCAAGATGCTCAACTGAATACGACAGCTCGATGACATCAGGACGCTCATAGGTCTCTGCGTCACCTGTGACAGTAATAGTTGCCTCGCTTGTTGGATTTTGACCGATATACTTATACGTACGAAGTTGCGTAAAAATCATCACTCCCACAAGTACTGCAAGTACAAGAAGGAATAGTGATCCTGTTTTGAATAATTGATCTTTTGCTGATGAGTTGTCCATATGTGTTAACTATCTATTAAAGGCTTATTCAGCTGCTAGTGAGTAGTATACATCTTCCTTACTTGACGGTTACAGACTTTGCAAGGTTTCTGGGCATATCAGGATCATTCCCTCGAAGAACACTTAGATGGTAAGCTAAAAGCTGTAAGGGAATAATACTGGCGAGAGGGGTCGCAACACCCAGATCGGGAACCTGAATCCACTCATCAAAATCTTTATGATTCATGAGGCTCATTCCAAGAATCCATGCACCACGAGCCTTAAGTTCAGAAATGGTCCCCTCCATATCATGACGTGTCTCATCGTTTGGAAGAAAAGCAATACATTTTGTTCCAGGAGCGATGAGCGCGAGCGGACCGTGTTTTAATTCTCCCCCTGCAAACCCTTGCGCATGAAGGTATGCGACTTCCTGTATTTTGATTGCTGCCTCTTCGGCAATAATCCCGTGCATCCCACGCCCAACAATATACACATGCTCATCCTTGAGAAAGAGGCGGCTAATACGATGCATTTCGCCTGAAAGGTCCTTATTCATCCAGTGACGAATCTCGTCTTGAGCATGTCGTAACATCTTTTTTGCGTCAGGAAGTTTTTTTGTTACAAGGAATGCTAGAAGAATCAATACCGTCATTTGTCCTAGGGCGGCTTTTGTCGAAGCAACGGCCCGCTCAATCCCTGAATGAATAAACAGCGTGTGCGTACTGAGTCTTTCCATCGTTGACCCCTGAGCATTTAAGATGGCGATGACGGTTACTCCTTGTTTTTGGGCTGCCTTTATGCACTCGAGTGTATCTGCTGTTTCACCGCTTTGAGAAACAACGAGGAGCACGGCATCTTTTTTCATCCGAGAAATGTAGAGCTCGTATTCACTGGAGACAAATGCTTGAGCAGCCATGCCTGCGATTTTTGAAAAGAGATATTGCCCCAAAATGGCCATTTTTCCAGCGGTGCCACACCCTGTCAAAAAAAGTGTTTTCCCATGAAGAAGGATGCGTACTCGTTCAAGGACAACATCATCTTGTGCGAGAGCGGCGTCAACGGTCGATTTTTCTTCCATCATCTCCTTGAGCATGAAATGCGGGTATCCATCTTTGCTTGTATGAACATTGTGGAGCTGTATTTTTTCAGCCTTGCTTGTTGTGCGCACTCTCGTATCAAGAGATCGGATAATATACGTGTCTGCCTCCATAACAACATATTCGCGCTCACCAACATTGTGAATGTCGGTTGCATAAGAAGAGAGGGCAACATAGTCGGAGGCGAGTGAGTGTCCGTCAGTACCTATCCCCACAACAAGAGGAGATCCGTCG
>CAYPEZ010000004.1:33503-35181 GCA_964409985.1 uncultured Candidatus Saccharibacteria bacterium | reverse complement strand
GCACTATCTAACGAAGAACTCAAGAAGATTGGGGAAGAAGGGAAAGAGACTCGAGCAAAAACTGAAGAAGAGGAGCTTAAAGAAATCCGAAAAAAGTACGGAGTGTCATAACCATTGACTTAATAGATTTTCAGTGTTATAAACTAAAGAGCACAATATCGTGCTCTTTTATATAGGGAGTGCTCAATGAGCACGGTAGAAATCGTACGGATTTCAAAAAACTTTATCTTGCTGTCGCGGTGGGGTTTCACCATCACCACAGCAACGAATGTGAACTTCGTCTTTGACGGAAACACACCGTCAGTGATCCTGGCACGCAAGTTTGATCCAGATCATGGAATGAGAGACTGCGGTCTTGTTACTCAAACCGGCATGACCAATACAGGGTTTGGTTCTCCGGATGAAAATGAATCCGTGCGCCAAATCATGGTTCGCGAAACAGAAGAGGAGTCCGGCATCAGAGTTCAGCCCAATGTTCCGAAACTATTTGGATATCGACAGTACGACAACATGAAAGGGCAGCAAAATAGTGCTCAAGCGTATTTCGTGACTATCCACGACACCATGCCACACATGCGTGAAACAGGATGGGAAGAGAAAGATGAAGTTCTTCATGCTCCACAACGCATCCCACTTATCGATTTCTTCGATAAGGAACTGGAGAAAGGGGAGCGGCTCCGATGCATGCTTGCGCATCGTATTGCTATTGCCCTCGGATTTCTGTCTCTCGAGCGTTTGGGATATGCCGATCTCCCTCATGTGAAACATGCGCTTCAGGAACTTGGAAGCGTTGTGAGCGGGAGATACAACCACTACACCAGCATAGCGAGAAACAAGTCACCGTACTTGGTAATAACTGAAGCACAGGAGTAAACGCATATCGCGTACCACAGGGAAGTGGTATGCGATATTTTTTTGTCTGTTATGGCAACGTGAGTTCAATCGGACAATGGTCGCTTCCGTAGACGTCTGAAAGAATTCGACAATCTTTTACCTGTTTCACAAGATCAGGAGAAACAAAAAAGTAGTCTATACGCCAGCCGACGTTTCGATCACGTGCGGCTGTTTTCATATCCCAGTAACTGTATGCGCCACTCTTATTAGGATAAAGGCGGCGGAAGATGTCGACATAGCCATGTGAAACCACCTCATCAAGCCATGCCCGCTCCTCAGGTAAGAATCCTGTGTTTTTTTCATTTTCTTTTGGTCTCGCAAGATCAATCGCTTCATGTGCCGTGTTCACATCGCCACAAAAAATAATTGGCTTTCCGGTTTTACGGACAGCATTGATCCGTTCAAGAAACGCATCGTAGAACCGGAGTTTATAGTCGATGCGATGCGGGCCGCCGCCTCCATTAGGGAAGTAGACGTTCCACAACACAAAGTCTTTGAAATGTGCTTCAAGAAGCCGACCTTCATCATCAAATTCTTTTACGCCCAAGCCATCGATCACTTGTTGTGGTTTCTCTTTACTAAAAATAGCAACACCACTGTATCCTTTCTTCACTTTCGACCAAGAGAATACCGAATGATAACCCTTTGGGTTTCGAGTCTCTTCTGTGAGTTGCATCGGTTCTGACTTTGTTTCTTGAATACAAAAAATGTCTGCATCAGCTTTATGAAAAAAATTCCAATCTCCCTTTCGAACAACCGCACGGAGTCCATTCACGTTCCACGA
>CAYPEZ010000004.1:0-33493 GCA_964409985.1 uncultured Candidatus Saccharibacteria bacterium | reverse complement strand
ATACGCATAAGAGAAGTATACAGTTCTCATCTTGGTCATCAATATATGAGACAGACGACCTGCAACTCAAACGTCTGACACAGTGAGTCATGTTCGTCGTTTCCCGTGAAATTGTTTGTGGATTTCTTTAAGCTTTGCGTCAGTCACGTGTGTGTAGATTTGCGTTGTCGAAATATTTGCGTGACCAAGAAGTGCTTGGACTGATCGGAGGTCGGCACCGTTCTCAAGAAGATCTGTCGCAAACGAGTGGCGAATCACGTGTGGGGTGACTTTCTTTGAAATGCCTGCTTTCACCGCATAATGTTTGATCAACCGTTCGACAGAACGTGGAGTAAGGCGGAGCGACGCATTCCCATCCGATTTCTCTCGGTTCATCCGCTGGCGCACAAAGAGCGCATCATCGGTGTCGTCACGCTTGTCGAGATACTGTTTCACCGCCCGCTTGGCTCCATCAGACAAAAAGACGACACGAACTTTCTCTCCCTTCCCACGAACTGACAGTTCATCGCGGGTAAGGTCAATCTCTCGAGGTAGAGAACAGAGTTCTGACACACGCAGCCCCGTTGAAAAAAAGAGTTCGAGAATCGCTCGGTCTCGCAGAGCTTGGATACTGGATCCTTGTGGCGATTTCATGAGACGCTCAAGCTCAATGGGAGTAATGAGATCAATCTGACGTTCAGGGGTTTTTGCGAGTTCAATAGATTCAGGGGGGAGCGAAGGGATCCGCCGTTTCACACAATACTTGAGGAACGCTCGGAGTGCGATGAGGTGGTAATTCTGAGTACGCTTTTTCATCGTGGACCCCTGTGCACCTCCCGTGATTCCCGGCTGACGATTGAGCCAGAGTCGGTAGTCTCTTACCACTCCATCAGTGATATCTTCTGGGTGTTTCACCTTGCTCTGTGTTAAAAAACGCTCAAGATAATGTGCATAGTTCTCAACTGTTTTCACACTACGCCCTCGCTCCACTTCAACATAAGCAAGAAAATCCTTTGCAAGCTCAGACACTGTTATCATCCTTCTATTATATAGAACGAAAAGCAGGGCACATATTCTTTCGACAAAAGAGTATGTGAACTACGCGCTTGTTCCTTTCCATTCAAATGATACGATGAAGGTACTTATTTTCTCTATGATGATGCCTCCTGAAGGATTTGAATCTGAGCCAATTGGCGATGTACCAAATATTCCAGAAGGAATGCGCGAGGGGAGTAGTTGGGATGAAACACTAGAAGTATATTCAGAGGCAGAAGAAAGAGGCGGTCCATGGATTACTTTGCAGGAAGGTGATTTACAGAAAGGAGATATTCATCCAGATCAACTAAGAAATTCTGGAGGTCTTTGACTTTCCATTGAAAAAGAGTAGGGTGAAGGCTATGAACGATGGCATAGAGTACGAACCAATACAAGCTGAAGAGGCCTCCGATACAGTGAGTGCTGATGCGGTCATTGGAAACCTCGAGAAAAGTGGGGCGGTGTTAGGGCACACCGACGCCGTTCTTGATCTGGTTTCACGCACATCGAATGAAGACGGACTCACACGTAATGGCATCAAGGAAGGACTCGGTGCGCACGGAGTAAGTATTCATGATGACCCAGAAAATGAACCAGATTTCTGGCACGATGGACGAGACACACACGTAAAAGCATTCCTCGAAACGCAGAAAGCGTCATAAGCGTAGGTGCTTGCAATTTCATCATATCTGTGCTATACTCCATTTATGCTTACGAAAAAGAAAAAGCAGGCTGTCATCAAGAAAGTGGCACGCCACGAGAAAGATACTGGGTCTCCTGAGGTGCAGATCAGTATTTTGACTGAACGAGTGAACGAACTTACTCGCCACCTCAAAGAAAACAAGAACGATCTTCACTCACGTCGAGGACTTCTTAAGCTCGTTGCAGACCGCCGAGCTCACATGAAGTATCTCGAAAAGAAAAACACAAAGTCGTTTAAGGACGTTGTGAAGAAAGTTGGTTTGAAATAATACACAGCTACGCCGCACCTCGGCACGAGTGAGGGTGCGGCAGTACTTGTGTTTTCATTTTTTTATACTGAATCTCGTGCAAAATTTTTTATGCCAATAGTGAAACATCCGAGCCAGCGTGTTGCTGTGTTCATTGATACACAAAATCTTTATCACAGTGCCAAACATCTTCATGGTGCACGAGTGCATTTTGGAAACGTCTTATCAGATGCAGTCATGGGCCGTCAGCTCGTTCGAGCCATTGCGTATGTGATTGCAACAGAGAGTGGTGACGAAAATCCATTTTTTGACGCACTACAGAACATGGGGATTGAAACAAAAATCAAAGACCTCCAAATATTCTCAGGTGGAGCAAAAAAAGCTGACTGGGATGTCGGACTCGCAATCGATGCGGTGCGCCTTGCTGACAAAGTAGACGCAATTATCATTGTTTCTGGAGATGGAGATTTTGTTCCTCTGGTGGAATATCTCAAATATACACACGGGGTACAGGTAGAGGTTGCGTCATTCGGAGCATCATCATCTTCAAAATTGAAAGAATCTGCGGATGAATTTTTCGACCTTTCACTCGACCCGACACGGTATATCCTTGGAAAAGAGCCGAGTCGTAGACCACGAAGACGCTAGCAAAAAGCCTCCCTTGCGGAGGCTTTTGTTTTCTATATGATGGAAGCATTATTCATTACCATCTTTTACCAACAGATGGATAGGATTGAAGTATTGGGCTTCAAGACTATGATCTGGTGGTAAAGAGATCTGTCATTATGGAAACAAAAACATACTCATTAGAGATTGGCGGAAAAACACTTGTTGCAGAATTTACCAATCTCGCCGAACAGGCCCATGGATCTGTCATTCTGAGAATGGGGAATACAGCAGTACTTGCAACTGCGGTCATGGGGAAACACCCAAAAGAGGGTGGAGATTTTTTTCCGCTTACTGTCGATTACGAAGAGCGCTTTTATGCAGCGGGCGAAATTCTAGGAAGTCAGTATGTTCGTCGTGAAGGAAAGCCGAGCGAGCAAGCGATTTTGTCAGGACGCATCATTGATCGTACCATTCGCCCTCTTTTTGATTCACGCATTCGACACGATGTTCAAGTCGTGATCACTGTTCTTGCAATTGATAAAGAAGATCCTGATATTCTTGCGGTCAACGCAGCATCACTTGCACTAGCGACAAGCAACATTCCTTGGAATGGTCCTGTGTCTGCAGTTCGTGTCGCGCACCACAATGGATCGTTCGAAACCTTTCTTGATGCACCCACTGACAACACTGTCGAGACATGCGAACTTGTGGTGTGCGGCAAGGATGGCAACATCAATATGATCGAGATGGGTGGGAATGAAATCGATGAAGCTGTGGTTGCGACAGGACTCCAAACAGCACAAAAGACGATTGCGGCTCTTCAAGCATTTCAAGAAAACATCATCAAAGATATTGGAAAAAAGAAGCGTGTTCTCGCACTCCCAGAAGTAGGAGATGACATCAAAGCACTGTTTGCAGAAAAGATAGCACCAAGACTTGAAGAAACAATTTTTTCTGGAGCGGGAAGGGCAAATGAATATGCACTCTTAGAAGAGTGGGAAAAAGAAGTTGAGGCACACGAAGAAATGGATGCCGCACTTGCGAGTGCATATTTTGATGATGCGGTAAACACACTACTCCACAAAAAGGCAATTGACGAAGGAAAGCGACCTGATGGACGAGGGTTTGATGAAATCCGCCCACTGTTTGCCAAAGCAGGGGGTATCTCACAAGTCCTTCATGGAACAGGAACATTCTACAGAGGAGGCACCCACGTGCTCTCCGTTCTTACACTTGGGGGGCCAAATGAGGCATTGACCATCGAAGGAATGGAGGAGAAAGGAAAAAAACGATTTATGCATCATTATAATTTCCCTCCATTTTCTTCAGGAGAAACAGGGCGCATGGGAGGGCTCAATCGCCGCATGATTGGTCATGGTGCCCTCGCAGAAAAAGCGCTCCGAGCTGTTATTCCCACAAAAGAAGCCTTCCCGTACACAATCAGAATTGTCTCTGAAGCATTTGCTTCAAACGGATCGACCTCAATGGGATCTGTCTGTGGTGGAACAATCGCACTATTAGATGCTGGGGTCCCCATCACTCGTCCGGTTGCAGGGATTGCATCTGGTCTCATGATGGAATCTCCGTCACGGTACAAGGTACTCACCGATATTCAGGGACCTGAGGATCATCACGGGGATATGGATTTTAAAGTTGCAGGAACATCAAAAGGGATCACTGCTATCCAAATGGATGTCAAAGTTGATGGTGTGCCACTTCAAATTCTTAAAGAAGCTCTTGAGAAAGCTAGACTCGCCAGACTGCATATTTTAAAAACCATGGAAGCAGCAATCGCATCTCCTCGTCCAGATATTTCTCCCTATGCGCCAAAGATCGTATCGCTCAAGATAAAACAGGATCAGATTGGTCTTGTTATTGGTCCAGGAGGAAAAACAATTAATGCTATTCGCGAAGAAACTGGGGCAGAAATTGAAATTGAAGAAGATGGGACAGTCTATGTGACAGGGAAAAATGGAGCCGCAGAAAAAGCACGTGATATTATCGCAGAAATGACGCGTGAATATAAAGCTGGGGACCGGTTTGAGGGGGAAGTCACGCGCATCCTTGATTTTGGGGCATTCGTAAAAATTGGAAAAAACACGGAAGGTCTTGTGCACATCTCAGAACTTTCACCAGTGCGCGTCAACAAAGTCACAGATCTTGTTAAACTTGGTGATGTACTCCCAGTCGTCATAAAGGAGATTGATGAAAAAGAGCGAATCAATCTTTCAGTCAAACGTGCGGATCCGATTTTCTTTGACAAGAAAAAGGACGGCAAGATCTAGCCAACAGTGCTTCTCTGTCTGAACCCATCGAGGTAGAATACACATCATGAAAGAAGTTCCTTTTAGCGGTGAAGAGGCGCGCAAAGCGTCCGAAGCATTCCAAAAGAAAAAAGATGGGGAAGGACATCTCTCACACGTGCGAACCTATCGTGCGGATGTTCAGGAGCTTATCGCAAAAAAACAAATAACCCGTACTCATGTTGCCATTGCTGAAGAAGAGCGACGGAGAGCGCTTGGTGAGTCTGCAGTGTGGGTAGAAGAAAAACAAGCAACGCTCATTCCACTCTATATTGCTGGCCTCCTTCTTCTCTTGGGGTTAGGCGTACTCCTGTATGAACTCGCTGGAACATACTTTCCATCCATCAACAAAGAAAGGGCAGTACAAGAATTCACCGTTCAAGGAGAGGAGTCTCGCACAGTTTTTCTCTCCCAGTTTACGAGACAAGAACTGGTGAATGGAATCAGGGTGGTGGCACGTAAAGAAAAAATTGCTCAAGGTAAAATTATCCGTATGGGTTTTGTCGCAAAAACAGGAACGACAACACTACCTCTCCCTCGTAAAACATTTTTTCAAAGCATTGAAGGAACCATTCCGGACATACTCTCTCGTTCACTTTCTGGAGATTACGAGGGTGGTCTTGTGAATGTAGGTGAGACAAAAGGATATTATATCTTCCACACCACCTATTACGAAAATTCTGTTGTGGGACTTCTTGATTGGGAAAAAAACCTTCCTTACGATCTCTATCCTTTTGTTGATCCGTTGCGCGCAGAAATTGTCACAGCACCAGAAGATGGATCCTGGAGAGCGGAGCTTTGGAAAGGATATGACCTCAGAGTATTCACTACCGGGAATGGGCGGGTCGGGCTAGTTTATGGTTGGATAAACAAAAAAACACTTGTTATCGCTGGTAATATTCAGGCATTCATGCAAATCGTTTCACATATTCCGTCAAGCACATAGAAACTTGCGCAAAACATCTTCGTCAGTAGGATGGGCTATACATGGCATTTGCACGCGTCGAGGGCGCACAACCCACCATGAGTGGGGCACACGTGATTGCGGTTGAAACAGACACCTCAAAGGGCCTATTTTCATTTTCTATTGTAGGGCTCCCAGACAAAGCGGTGGAAGAGGCTCGGGATCGGGTGAGTGCAGCAATAAAAAATTCGGGCTACGAAGGCCCCAAGCAAAAAAATCAGAAAGTTACTGTTGCCCTTGCTCCTGCTGAACTCAAAAAAGAAGGAGCGCTATTTGATATTCCCATCGCTCTCTCATATCTCCTTGCTGTTGGAGATATTCGGATGGATCCCAAAGGAAAATTATTTGTCGGAGAGCTTGCGCTTGATGGATCTGTAAGGCCCGTACGTGGCATCCTTTCGATAGCACGAGAAGCGAAATTGCGTGGAATCACTGAGTTATATGTTCCTTATCAGAATGCAGAAGAAGCTGGGTTGGTTGATGGATTGAACATCTACCCAATCGAATCGCTTAGGACACTCCTTGATCATTGCGCAGGGAAACACACCATTCAACCCTATCAACAAAAATCTCTTGAGTCACTTACTCCTCACTATGAGCATGACATTTCTGATATCAAAAGCCAGGAGACAGCAAAACGAGGGCTGCTTATCGCTGCCGCTGGAGGACACAACTTGATGTTCTTTGGACCTCCGGGCACAGGAAAAACCATGCTTGCAAAAGCATTTCAGACGATTCTTCCACCACTCTCACACAACGATATTCTCGAAGTCACGGCCATTCATTCTTATGCTGGAACCCTTCGAGGGAAAGCTGTCATGGAGCCGCCATATCGGTCACCACACCATACCTCATCTTATGTTTCTGTTGTGGGGGGTGGAGCAATCCCAAAACCTGGAGAAGTCACTCTGGCACATCGAGGAGTCCTCTTTTTGGATGAATTTCCAGAATTTGATAAACGAGTGATTGAATCTTTACGACAACCACTCGAAGATGGAGAGGTGCACATCGCAAGATCAAAAGGAAGCGAACGATTTCCCGCACGATTTACCCTTATTGCGGCAATGAACCCTTGTCCGTGCGGGTTTAGAGGAGATCGAGAAAAACCATGCACGTGTAGCCCCGCATCACTTGATAAATATAGACGGAAGGTTTCAGGACCAATTATGGATCGCATTGACCTATGGATTGAAGTACCACGAGTCTCACACGAGCTGCTCACCAAAAAAACTACAGGGGAGTCTAGTGCGGTGTTCCGAGAACGCGTGATGAGGGCTCGAGCAATCCAACAAGAGCGTTTTGCAAAAATGCATGTTCGTGTTCACTCAAACCATGAGATCAGTGCAAGACTCCTTGAGTCAATTACACTCAAAGATGAGGTGCGCACAACACTTCTGTCTGCAGCAAAATCACTTGGGCTTTCACCTCGAGCGTTCCACAGGATTATCCGCGTCGCAAGAACAATTGCTGATCTTGAAGCATCTGCTTATATCGAAAAATCACACATCTTGGAAGCGCTCTCATATAGACCTCGGGAAGGATTCCTCCAGTAATACATACCATCAATAAGCGTTCGGGGGTATACTTTCATTTGTTGTGGCAACAATGAACACATCAGAATCTCTTCGGAGGAGGAATATTCAGACGTCTATTGATGAAGTGGTTGCTGCCTTCAAGAAAGAAGGTTTTGATGTTGTGGTTGAGAATGGGTCAATTGCTACCGACGAGGCACCGCGGCATGCGAGTTTTCCGTTTTTAGTATTTTGTCTAGCGCTCATTAAAGACATTCTCGACAATCTAGAATTTAGCATTATCCTCATTATCGTCACAAAAATTCTATCCATCATGATTGCCGTCATCATCGCACTGTGGATGATGTTCCATTTCAGGGGAAGGTGGTGGAGGAAATCTGGTCTAAAAGTATTGGGGAAGTTATGGATCAGATTTTTTGGAACAGCAGCACTTGAAATGATTCCTTTTGCTGGCATATTCCCATGGAATACATTGTTTGTGCTTTGGGCTCATAATCAAGAAAAAAAGATTGTCAAAATTTTTGACAATCTTCTCCGGAGACTTTCTTAACGTTGTTTTGTCTAAAATGGATTCTGTGCTCCACGGACCTCAAAATGAAGGTGGGGGCCAGTCGAGCGTCCAGTGTTACCAACATCACCAATATATTGGCCTTGACCGACGGATTGGCCGACAGAAACACCGACAGCACTCAAGTGCCCATATAGGGTTTGTGTCCCGTTATCATGGCTGATGACGACATATTTCCCGTATCCACCGTTGTACCCATACGAACGAGCAACAATGACTTGCCCGCCAGCAGAGGCAAAGACTGGGGTGCCAATGGAGGCACCGAAGTCGATCCCATTATAGCCGTGAAGGCCCTGCGTCTTTCGACCATCGACTGGACGAATATAATACCCATCAATTGCTGGGCCGTTCGCCCCACGCAGCCGTGAGGTAACACGTGTACCTGCAGAAACTGTTGATTTTTTCTCTTGAATCTGTCCATTAGGAACAATGATCACTTCGCCGATTTCGGGAAGAGCGTCGTCTTCTATACCATTGAAATGGGCAATATCCTCAGCATCAGCTTTATATGCCTTCGCAATAGAGGAAAGTGTGTCTCCCTTTTTGACAGAATGTTTCACCCCAGAGACGGGGAGGATCACAAGTTCCGATCCAACCTTAAGAGGAGTATTGCGAGTGAGTCCGTTTGCCCAAAGAATCGTATTGACGGACACATCAAACATTTGCGCTATACGAGAAAGAGAGTCGCCCTCTCGAACCACGTAGGCACTAATCATTCCCTTAGCATTACCCTCCTCCACATTAACTATTGTTCCAATAGGACCTGCATCTGCGGAAAGAGCCTCTCCTTCAACAATAGGGAGCTCGTACGTGAGCGACTGTTCTGTATCAGGTCCTCCCACAGCAGAAAGAAGTGGGGTGTTTTGAGAAGTTGTGACACGACTAAACACCTTTACTCCAGCGCCAGCAATGTGCTCAAGGAAAGAAAGGACTCCAGCTGAAGCAATAGAAATTGGGACGAAGAAGGCAAGAATCGTCCAGAAAACACGAAAACGCGCAACAGCGTTGCCGTAGAGGGGAAGAAATGTCCTCCGACCGTTTTGAGAATATAAAACGGTGGAATCCTGGTGATCAAATTGTGAAATAAGCCTAAGTAAGTTACCCGTACAACTATCTCAGCGATCGCTGAGCACCCATACAACCGTGAGACTATTATAATTGATTTGTGTACTCAAAAGAAAACAACAATACCAATTTGAACAAATGTCAAAACAATGGTCAGAAATCGGCCCTACAAAGAGCTGGATTGTAAATGAGGCATTTTTGACATATTGTAAAATTATATTCTAATGTACTATCGTGGGCGTCTCCAATATCTCGTACGTATGTGCTAGGATGCTCCTGTGTCTGCACTTGAAGGACTTAATGAGGCTCAACGTGATGCCGTATCCCATAAGGATGGGCCACTTCTTATTGTGGCAGGGGCAGGGGCAGGAAAAACAAAAACACTGACACACCGAATTCTTCATCTTATCGAGTCCGGAGTATCACCGGAGTCCATCTTGGCTGTAACGTTCACCAATAAGGCAGCAAAGGAGATGCTTGCTCGTGTTGGAACTCTTCTTGGAAGAAAACCCCCTCAATACGCTGGTGTATCACATGCATTTCCTTGGATAGGGACGTTCCACGGGCTAGGAGTGTACATTCTACGAGAATACTGGGAAGAAGCACATGTCCCCAAGTCATTTACCATTCTTGATAGTGATGATGGCTTATCGTTTGTACGCCAAGCACTCAAACACCTTGGATACGACCCAAAAACCGTAGAGCCAAGAAAAATAGCCGAAGCAATCTCTCGGGCAAAAGGAGACGGAGAAACACATGAGAGCTATACAGCACACGCAAAAGGAAACACCGCTTCCATTGTCAGCAGAGTCTGGTTTTTGTATGAACAAAAAGTGCGAGAAGCGCATGCTCTTGATTTTGATGATCTTCTTCTCAAAACAGTTGAGCTTCTTCGAACAAATACCAGCGTGCGAAGCACACTTCATTCGAGGTGGAGATACCTTCATGTTGATGAATATCAAGACACAAATAGACTTCAATACACGCTAGTCAAACTTCTTGTAGGAGAAGATCGCAACATCTGTGTTGTGGGAGATAGTGACCAAACAATCTACACATGGCGAGGAGCGCACATTGAACACATTCTTGATTTTGAACATGATTTTCCTGGAGCTCGTGTGGTGACGCTCGAACAAAACTATCGCTCAACACAAACTATTCTTGACGCCGCAAATGCGGTGATCGAAAAAAATCCGAAGAGGAAACCAAAGCGTCTTTTCACTACTCAACCTGGAGGAGAGACGATCTGTTTATACGAAGCACTCTCCGAGGTTGATGAAGCTCGATATGTCATCCACGCACTTCAAAAAGAACACACGCGCGGTGTTCCGTATGAACACATGGCGGTGTTATATCGCACAAACTTTCAATCTCGCGCCATAGAAGAAGCGTGTATTGCATCTCAAATTCCATACCTGATTACTGGAACACGTTTTTTTGACCGGAAAGAAGTAAAGGATGTTTTAGCATACCTACGCGCAGGACTTCATCCCGAGAATCCTCTTGACCTCACACGGGCTGCGGGTACTCCAAGCCGTGGTATTGGGGAAAAAACCTTAGCACTCATGCTTTCAGGAAATACCGAAGGGATAAAAGGAAAGACAGGGGAGGCGGTAAAAGGATTTCTTACACTTCTTCAGCAGATTCGTGAGTGGATTTCACAAGTACCCCCATCTCAGGTGCTCACAAAAGTCTATACGGCATCAGGAATTCTTTCGCTCCTTGAAACACAAGATGATATTGAGCGCATTGGAAACCTCTCAGAGCTTGTTGCGATTGCGGGACGATATGATCACCTTCCTCCAGAAGAAGGAATGGAACGATTTCTCTCAGATATTACTCTTGCCAGCGACCAAGACCAGGTAGATCAACGACAAGGAGTGCGCTTGATGACCGTTCATGCAGCAAAAGGTCTTGAGTTTGATGTCGTGTGTATTGTCGGTCTCGAAGAAGATTTGTTTCCACAACGACGTGCTGGCGAGGCAAGCAATCAAGAACGAGAAGAGGAGGAGAGGAGACTCTTTTATGTTGCGCTGACTCGTGCAAAAAAGAAACTTATTCTTTCACACGCATCCTTCCGGACAATTTTTGGCACACGAACGGTCAGTGTCCCTTCATCATATCTGTCAGATATTGATGAGCGACTGATCGCCATTGATACAACTTTTTTGCCAGAACCCCCAAAGCACAAGCAGAAGTTCGTCTTTTTTGATTAACATGTTCCCAACTAAAAAATCTCTTGGGCAGCATTTCTTAAGGAACGAACGTGCCCTTTCTGACATGGCAAACGCTGTTGTGTTGGACCAACACCATACCGTGCTCGAAATTGGCCCAGGAGAGGGGGTGCTCACTCGCAAACTTCTTGCAACTGGGGCCCATATCGTTGCTGTCGAAAAGGATGATCGACTCATCCCAATCCTTTCCAACATGTTTGAGACAGAGATCAGAAACAAGAAACTCACACTCATCCATGGAGATGTTGTAGGGGAGAGCATGCTCGAAACACTTGCGAATATATTGCCACCCCGATGGGTTCTCATCGCAAATATTCCCTACTACATTACTGGTTTGATTTTACGAACATTTCTCGACGCAAAGATTCGTCCAGCAGACATAGTGATTCTCGTTCAAAAAGAGGTCGCGGAAGATATTGTCGCGCGTGACCACAAAGAAAGCGTTGGGTCGATTGCTGTGAAAATATATGGATCTCCAAAAATTATTTCCTCGGTCCCACGTGGCTCATTTGTTCCGCCACCAACTGTTGATTCAGCCATTCTTCACATACAACATATTCGTGACCCATTTGAGAATGACGCGGAACGAAAGATATTTTTTCACATTGTCAAAACAGGTTTTCGCTCAAAAAGAAAGACGATTCTTAATACACTCTCAACACTCCATGCAAAGGAAGAGATGTACGTCTTGCTCTCTCAAGCAGGGATCGATCCCGGAACACGGCCAGAAACCCTGAATCCAGATGATTGGATGCGGTTGACCAAATGTTTAGCGAGTAAACTGCTGATACATCAAGATTGATTGCCGAAGTGTGCCACCAATCATCGAGGACAGCAGTGTATCCGTTGGCGCATAACTATCCGTCAACATCACCCCATCCTGACTGGGCATATTCTTGATACGGTATGCTTCAACCAAACTTTTTCCCGGAAGGATCTGAGTGTCTTTCCCGAGTTCAATCCACTCATCAAGAGACTGTCGAGACGCAAGGATCATAATATTTTGCTGCGTCTTTGCATCTCCACCAAAATGATATGCAGTCAGATACGGAAACGTCTCTTGAAGTGTGCGCACCACACTGCGAAAAAGAATGCTCTTATCACCTTCAACAGCAGAAACAATGTTCACCGCATACACCCCTTTTGGAGTAAGATGCTCAGCAATTTCATCATGAAATTCTTTCGTTAATAAGTGCCACGGGATACTGAGGAACGATTGAAATGAATCACCAACAATGAGGTCGTACTGATGAGCATCTCTACGCAGCAACACTCGCGCGTCACCAATCAGAGTATTGATGCGAGGATCCGGTGAAAAATATTGCTTCGCAATGGACGGAACCTCAGGATCAAGCTCGTATACTGTGACAGAAGTGCCAGGAGTGCGCGCAAGATCACTTGGCATAACATACGCACCCCCACCAAGGAAAAGTGTCTGGGAAGATTCTGGAAGAGCTTGAGTAAACAAACGCGTGATATCTGTATATAGCGGTGCGGTTGATGTGCCGCGCACCACACTGTGTGAGCCCATATCAAGAAAAAGAATCTTGCTTTCGCCAAAATGGACGAGGTTGGCTTGTGCGACTACCGAAAGATAATACGGAGTTTCTTTTGCGTACAACACCCGTGGACCATATGCTGGCGATACCATCAAAAGGCATAGGGAAGCGACTATTGTGCCGAGCAAGGCGACGTGCTTTCGTCCAAGGATCCATCCTGACATAAACAGAACGACGGAAATTCCATAGATGATTTTTTCCGTCCCAAAAAACGGGACGAGTCCGTATCCTGTGCACAGAGCCCCAACAATACCCCCTATGGACCAAAAAGCAGATAGCCCACCATAAGATTTTCCAAGAATATCAGTCGTAGAGATAGAAAGCCTGAGAATCATGGGTTGTATAGACCCCAAGAACCCTGATGGAATAAAAAAGAGCAGCATCGTCACGAGGAGAGTGAGGAGTGGGGTGGGCATAGGATGTAAAACAAGGGTTTTTACTCCTTGAGCAAGGATTGGCAACACAAAAACTGACGCACCTGAACCAACACACGCACGATATAAGGTTGTCAGGGATGGGTTTTGGTCAATCATCCTCCCCCCAACATATGCACCGGCCGATAACCCCGCAAGGACCGTTCCCATAATTGCTGACCATGTATAGAGTGTGCTCCCAAGCAGTGGGGCAACAAGGCGTGCAGCTGTAATTTCAAGAATCATCACAAGAGCACCGACAACAAATGACAGGGTAGATGCTTGGAGTATATTCATGTGTGTCATTGTACACTCAAAGTACCCGTAGAACACCTTGTGAAAGGAGTGCAAAAGACCTTGGCGCATATCCACAACATTTTTCAATATATCCACTCAAATATACATAAAGGCGCTATACTCTATATATCTCAAGGTAAGGAGGAGTACTCCTTGCTCGAGATTTCGTGGGGGAGTATATCCCTCTCTTGTTGATATGGAAGATGAAAGAGGCATATTTCAGAGTCCTCGTGTCGCGATAAGTATCTTTATCGCGTTGTGTATTGTTGCCGCCGCATTTTTTTCCACATATACCCCGAACACCTATCTTCGGAACGATGTTTCGGTTGCTGATGTTGTTCCAGCAGGCATACACCAAGACCTTGATTCAGATGGGCTTGAGACATGGCAAGAAGAACTTTGGAAAACGGACCCAAATAACGCAGATAGCGACGGAGATGGAACTCCCGATGGAGAAGAAGTGCGGATTGGACGAGACCCAAGAACAAAGGGCCCGAATGATAGAAAAGAATATGCCGCGACCGCAACAAGCACACGATCGCCATATTATGATGACGACCCAACGCTGACGACGACAGACATCATTGGTCGAGACCTCTTTTCCGGAGCAGCAGCACTTGAACAGAGCGGCGAACTCAGTGATGAAAATATTGGCCTCCTCATTGACTCGCTTGTTCTGAAAGCACGAAAGCGAATGCCCCAGATCACCACACAGTATTCCGTCAATGATATCCGTGTGAGTCCAGTAGATACACCCGAGGTGTACCGCGCCTATTTTAATGGTCTCGCAACAATCGCACTTACAGATACCGAACAACTATCGAAAGAGGAGCTCTTACTTCTTTGGACTTCTCCTGAGGTGAATCAAAGACTTCCCTTGGCACAACGAGAGACAAGTCGTGAAAAAGCTCTTATACAAAAACTTCTCCCCCTGACACCTCCGGCGGAGCTTGCAAAACACCATCTCACTCTCATCAACACGCTTGCAGATAATGTGTTTATCTTGGATCGTGTTGGGAATACCTCTGTCGTGAACCCCATTGAAGACCTTCTGTTGTTACAAGAATTCCAGACCAGAACCGAGACCATGGGAAAAACCATAGAAACACTCTTTTCGTCTCCTATGCTTCAGACGATTCCTTGGACTGATGCTGATGCTGCCGTAAAATTACTAGAAGGTCGTTCCCCATAATTCGGGGTTTATTATTGGTCGTTTGATACATTACTTATGCATTATTCTTTACGTCAGATTTCGGTATGTGTTTTGACAGGAATCTTTCTTGTTTCTCCTTTTCGAGCATCAGCTTGGGTGGATGCGGCAAACCTCGTGCAGAACACCATCTCGGCCGTCAACAGTGTCCAGCAAACGTTTTTTGGGAACCAACAATGGATCAAGGAATACGTTCTTGATCCAGCCCAAAAAGCCATCTCGATCGGCATCCAAGACCGTCTGAAACAAAGCATTCTCAATTGGGCGCGCAACGGATTTGATGGCCAGCCATCATTCATCCAAAACCCAAGAGATTTTGCGTTGAATACCGTCATGAATGAAAGCAATGTATTCACCGACCGACTCAACAACATCATCAATGACGTGTGTACTCCATTTCAAGCAGACGTACGCATCAAAGTAGCGCTCGGTGGAATTGACTCAGCAGAAGACATCGACCAAACAGACGCCGGACTCAGACGCATTACCGAATGTAAGCTTCAGGAAGCGGTGACAAGTGGGGTCATTGAAAATTATTTTCAACCAGGAGGCTTTGTGACCGAAGGAGGACTTGGTCCAATTCTTAAAATGTCTGCACGATCATCGGACGACCCCATTCTCGCTCCAGATGTCGTTGCTGCGCAACAACAACGTATGCAGCAACAAGCACTAGAGCAAGAAAAATTCTTGTCGTATGGAGGCATGCTGCCAAATAAATACTGTGTACAACGAACTCCAAGTGGGGGATGTGCACGATACGAAATCAAAATCTCTTCCTCAAATGTATCTAACGCTGTGTCAAAAGTCTTTGGGCATTCTCTTGAAGAATTGTCAGGTCAGGACGAACTGGCGGAAGCGATTTTTAGCGGTATTGTGATGCGACTAACCAATGAACTTCTAGACAACGGCTTGTGATAGCATAACCCTCAATGATCTCCACGATAAAAAAACTTTTTCTCATCTGGACCCTCATCTTTGTTGTGAGTGGGAGTTTTTTTGCGTCCGTTGGTGTCCCAACAGCACATGCGCAGTCATCACCAGTTGATTTGGTCTCGAATGGATTCGTTGGGGCCGATATCCAAGATGATACTCAGCAAAGTTCTTGGTTTAGTGGAATCTTTAGTGGAGCAGCTGCTTGGGTGAACAACCTTCTGTGGGCAATTCCCAAATACATCGGGCAGCTTTTTCGCTTTGTTGCGAGCCTGTTCCTTGCATTTGGATCATGGTGCCTCTCGACAGCAATTACCTATTCCTTCGAGCCTCTTGATCAGCGGTTTGGGGGTATCCAAATCGGGTGGGAAGTCATGCGGGATTTTGCGAACCTCTTCTTTATCTTCATCATTCTCTATATCGCCATCCAGACCATCCTTCAACTTGGGAATCACAGCACCAAGCAAATGCTCGTACGCGTCATTGTTGTCGCTCTGCTCATTAACTTTAGTGCGTTTTTCACCAAGGTGATTATCGATGCGGGAAATATTGTTGCCATAGGCTTCTACAATAAAATTCTTGAAAGCCCAACACCTCGTACTGGGGGAGCGCAGTGTTCAAAACCCGGTGCCCAGGCTCCCTGTTCTATTGCTGACCGATTCATGGACGCCATGGACATCAACCGTCTGGCAACAACCCCTACGGGCGCAGAGCTTGGGAACAAACAGGTCATGATGCTCTTTTTTATGACAGGGATTATGTACATTGCGGCGGGAGCGATCTTCATCAAAGGGGCCTTCTATTTTATCTCCCGAATGATCGCCTTTGCGTTCCTTATTATGTTTTCTCCTCTTGCGTTTCTCTCATACGCATTTCCAAGCGGGAGAGCCTCACACTTTATTGATGAGTGGTGGAAAAAACTGACGAGCTACACCCTCTTGGCTCCTTTTTACATGATTATTATTTATCTCATCTTCCAAATCATCGCATCTCCAAACTTTCTCTCTCCCAATACCAGCATTATGGACTTTGTCCTTGTGATAGGGCTCTTGTACGCTGGAACAGAACTCGCCTTTGAAATGGCAAGCTCTAGTGGGGCAAAGCTTGCCGACTGGGGGACAAAGATTGTCACCGGTGCGGCAATTGGTGTCGGTACGGGGGCTATTGGACTCGCAGGGCGACAAGTTCTCGGACGTACTGCTGCATGGCGTGCTGACAATCAAAAGTTGAAGGACGCTGCCCAAGAAAGCGGCGTGCGGGGAGCTTTTGCACGTATGCGTCTTAGCGCATATGAGAAGGGTGCAAAGGGATCATGGGATATTGCACAAAGTAAATACGGCGCAAAAGCGATTTCGAAACTAGACGCAGAGGTTCCTGGTATCCTCACTCGTGGCGAGGGAGGATTTAAAAAGTCGGGGGGTATCGAAGACTCTCTCTCACACACACTCTTAAACAAAGGAGGGATCACCAAAGCGAAGGAAGAGCAATACGTGGCGCGGGCAAAAGAACTCTTTCCTGACAACCCTGCGGCGCAAGCAAACTACCTCAAGAATAATATGGGAACGGCATGGGATGGGAAGAGTAATTATGACAATTTGAAATCCAAAGACGCTCAAACAGCTCGAACAGAAATCAACAGAAAGGTCCGCGAGAAAGAAACAGAAAAGTCCCTCGAAAAAGAGATTGGTAATCTCGACAAACAAATGGCAACACTCGACGAAAAGAGGAAGCAGCTTGCTGAAGCCATTCGAAATGAGGACGAGACGATGACACAGACCTTCAAAGCAGACATTGAGACTATTGAAAAAGCGATCCAAGAGTCAAAGACAACCATTCAGAAAACATCACAGCAAGTCAGACCAAGTGCGATTGCTGGCTTCAGCGAAAAAATTCTTACCTCACAGGGCTTCGCTGAGACTGTTGACAGAAACGTGCTGAGTGAAATCCACAAGCAGTGGCTAGATGGAAAATATCAAAACCAAGACATCTTGAAGAATCTCAATGAGAATATCCAAAAGTCAGAGAATAATAAAGGAAAAGAATATCTTGCAAGCCCTGAAGGACAGAAGAATCACTTTGGGTATCAGGTTGCGGAAAGCGATGTTGTGCGGACACGTCTATATGATTCAAAAAGCTCACGCTTCTCGAAGTCTGTTGTCGCCGTTAATGAGCTTGAAGAACTCATCCGTGAAAACGAACAGGATCCTAAAGGAGACCGTGCAGAACTTGCTAAACTCCGTGAGCGACTTGAAGCAAGGGAGAGGGATTATGAACGGCTTAAAGAAGATCTTGGATCAATGGTTTCTCCTGATGCGCTTAGGAAACTTGAGGAAGGTGCGAAAGCTTCTGCCGCAAACTTAAGGCAAAATCGACAAACGGAAAAACAAAAAAAAGCACAAACGGAAACTGAACAGAAAGAAAGAACTCAGAAGATTGCTGATCTTGAGAAGGAGTATGCTGATCTCCAACGCTCCTCCAGCTATACTGACATTCAACGAAGAAATACTTTAGCTGAGGAAATTCGTAACCTCAAGAACGTCAACACATAAACTCATGGCAACACTTTCCCCACAAGATATCCAAGATATGTACCTCGCCCTCCCTGAGGATCTCCAGGATGCGATCTTTTCTCCCACATCAATGGATGTGTATAACCAGATACAAGCGCGATATGGACTTGATGCCCACCAACGTGAGGAACTTTCAATCCAATCAGGGTTCCTTATGATGGGACTCGTTGAACCAAAGCAGTACGTACCAGTGCTTGCGGACAAGCTTGGTATCCCTCGCGACAAAGCTGCTTTTATCGCACAAGAAGTCAATCGAGACATCCTTCACACCGTACGAGAGTCCCTCAAGAAAGTGCATGGACTAGGAGAAGCTGCTCAGCAGCAGCAACAACAACAAGAGACACCTGCCCCCGTAGGGTATAAAGCACCCGGAGAGCAAAGCTCTCCACAACCCCAGGTTCAACCTGAGACATCCATGCTTAACCAAAAGCTTGGAAGTGCCTTCCGTGCCCCTGCGGCACCTCAGGTCGGTGTTCCAACCTACAACCACACAGAGGCGCAAATCTCGCCATCGGCACAGACCCAAACCACCGATCCTTACCGAGAATTACCAGCATAAACACACAGTGTCGCATTGAGTGGGCGACATGGAGCGTGTGGTTTGTGGTATAAATACAGAGTAATCCGTTTTGCTTTCTATGCGCTATCAAGTTCCTCAGTTTATTGATGTTGAAGATAAAATTGTAGGCCCGCTTTCAATAAAGCAGTTCTTATACCTTGCTGGAGGCGGTGGCGCAGTCTATCTTTCCTTTGCATGGCTTCCAACATTTATTGCGATTTTTCCTGCGGCGCTCTTTGGGGGGCTCGGGGTGTCTCTTGCATTTGTAAAAATCAACAATCGCCCTTTTATTGATCTCCTCGAAGCAGGATTTAGATATGCACTCACACCACGACTGTATGTATGGCGGCGTATTGAGAAAAAGACTTCTCCTGAGATAGAAATTGCTGCATTACAACCGACAAAAAAAGTGGGTGGACCGGCACAAACAACACATGCAACCGGAAATAGCCTTTCGGTGCTTGAATGGCAAATCGACACTCACGACAAAACCGAGCTTGACCCGGGAGGACAACGTAATCCCCAGGCTGAATCAAGATAAAACCCCTATAATGATGCTATGGCAGCTCCTGGAAAACCCACACAGGAATTTGTTCCTATTAATGATGTTCGCAATGGCGTCCTTATTCTCAAGGATGGATCGTATCGCATGCTTCTCCTGACCTCATCGATTAATTTTGGACTCAAGAGTCGCGAGGAACAAACGGCGATTATTACGCAATTCCAAGATTTTTTAAATTCAATTGAATATTCTCTACAGATTTTTATTCAATCAAAACGCTTTGACATTCGTCCTTACCTCCTACTCCTCGAAGAGCGCCAGAAGGCTCAGCTTCTCGACATTATGAAGGTTCAGGTCATGGAATACATTCAATTCATCAAGGGATTCACAGACCAGGTAAACATTATGTCTAAAACCTTTATTGTTGTGGTCCCATATGCACCACGAGCAGCAGTTGCCAAGAGTAATGTCGGACCACTTGCGGGCCTCTTTGGTTCAGGAAAAAGTTCAAAAAAAGTCAGCGACGAATCTTTTGAAGAAAATCGTATTCAGCTCGAACAACGCGTATCAGCAGTTGAGCAAGGCCTCGCACGATGCGGACTCCGTACACATCGTCTGGCTACCGAGGAAATTACTGAGCTGTTTTACCGCAAATTCAATCCAGGGGATCTGGACGCTGCAATCGCAAAATAATATATGGCGGATAAACAATACGATGTTATTAATACTAGTGTATTACTTCCACCCGATATTCTTTCGGCAACAAATCTCAATCTCAAAGATGTCCTAGCTCCTGCCGCAGTAAAGGTGACACCAAAAGAACTCTATGTTGGGGACAAGGTACTTCGAACACTCTTTGTGATTTCCTTCCCACGGTTCCTCTCAGAGGATTGGTTCACTCCTGTGATTAATCTCGACAAGGTATACGATGTATCAATCATCATCCATCCGGTGAACACCGAGCAAGCACTTCGAGGATTCCAAAAAAAAGTAGCGGAGGTTCAAAGCCAGATTAACGACAGGGAAAAGAAAGGATTCGTACGAGATCCTGTTCTTGATGTCGCATATCAAGACCTTGAAGATCTCCGCGATAAACTTCAACAAGCGACAGAGAAGCTCTTTGATGTCGGCATTTACATCACTATTTATGGCAGAGATAAGGCAGAACTTGATCGTGTCGAGACAGAACTGAAGTCCATACTCGACGCTAAGCTCGTTTATCTCAAACCCGCAATATTCCAGCAAGAACAAGGATATCGGAGCGTGCTCCCACTGGGGACTGACGAAATTGAAGTGCATTACAAACTCAATTCTGAGCCGTTATCATCTATTTTCCCCTTTGTCTCATTTGATCTTACAAGTGATCGTGGAATTCTCTGGGGTGTCAATCGTCACAATTCTTCGCTTGTACTCTTTGATCGTTTTTCGATGCCAAACTACAACTCAGTCACTTTTGCTGTGTCGGGGTCTGGAAAATCATTTCTGACCAAGCTCGAGATTCTACGAACACTCATGTTTGATGCAGATGTCATTGTGATTGACCCAGAAAGGGAATATGAATACCTTTGTGACGCGACTGGTGGACGGTATTTCAATATTTCTCTCACCAGCGACCACCACATCAACCCTTTTGATCTTCCTCTTCCCCGAGAAGAAGAGTCTCCTGGAGACGTGCTTCGTTCGAATATCATTTATCTTGTAGGACTCTTTCGCATCATGCTTGGAGGACTTTCTCCAGAAGAAGATGGTATTGTCGATCGTGCTATTGCGGAAACATATGCTCTCAAAGATATCACTGGAGAATCAGATTTTACCAACATTGAACCTCCGCTTCTTTCTGACTTTGAACTCGTGCTTCGTGGTATGGATGGCACAGCATCGCTCCTACAACGACTAGAAAAATATACCCAGGGGACGTGGTCTGGTTTTCTCAACAAACCAACAAATGTTGATATCACAAAACGATTTACGGTATTTTCTGTCCGTGACATGGAAGACGAGCTAAAGCCCGTCGCAGTGTACATCATTACCCACTACATTTGGACCGCAATTCGCAAAGAGTTGCGAAAGCGTCTTCTTGTTGTAGATGAGGCGTGGTGGATGATGAAATCAGAAGATACAGCATCTTTCCTCTTCGGTCTCGCAAAACGTGGCCGCAAGTATTACTTGGGTGTTGCGACAATTACCCAGGATGTGAACGATTTCTTGAAATCTCCGTACGGACTTCCAATCTTAACGAACTCCTCAATTCAGATACTCCTCAAACAATCACCGACAACAATCGATGTGGTCCAAAACGCCTTTCACCTCACAGATGAAGAAAAGTATCTTTTGCTTGAGTCTGGGGTAGGAGAAGGACTCTTTTTTGCGGGATTAAAGCATGTCGCCATCAAAGTCATCGCCTCTTACACAGAAGAGCAAATCATTACCTCAGACCCATCACAACTCCTGGCAATCAAAGAAGGAAAAATGGACCTTGCTGACGGGGGAAAAAACTAAAAAATGACCTAAGGTAGGTGTTATACTTATGAAGTATATGCCTCGTCAAGAGAAAGGTCGTTTGTATACCTGGATACTATTGCTTTCTTTTCTGCTTATTCCATTGTGCGGAGGGGCACAAACCCGTTTGCCTGGGCAACCACTATCTCTCCCTCCGGTCACATCCCAACAAATGCAACAAGCGGTGACTAGCCAACAGTATACTCCGCAAGTAGTTCAGTCTTCTATCCAACAAATGGATCAGTTGATTCGTGCTGGGATAGGAGATGCCTCTCGTATTCAACCAACATTTGATGGAAAAAATCTTATCTTTCGTATTAATGGACAAGTATATACATTTGATGTTTCCCAGGAGGCTCATAAGGTCACAGAAAACCTCACCACACTCACTGTCACTCCAGAAATTCCCCGAGCATACGAGGAAGCAACAATTCGTGTCACGAATTACTCAACAAATCTCGCTGAGGACCGCATCACATGGACAGTAAACGGGGCTGTTGTCCAAGATCAAATTGGGGGGACATCAATCACCATACCCATGCGAGGAATAGGGGAAGAAACGAGAATCGTTGTTTCGGTCATGTCACGAAAGCTTGGAGAATTTTTTTCAAAAGAACTTGTGGTCAATCCTGGTGATGTTGCGATTTTATGGGAAGCAAACACATACATTCCTCCTTTTTATAAAGGGAAGCCACTTCCAAGCTATAAAAGCACTGTGAAACTGATTCCATTTCCAACTCTTGTATCGAAGGGAAAAAACATCTCCCCTGATCAACTTCTGTACGAGTGGAAGCGGAATTATCGAAGCATAGAGTCGTTATCAGGGTTTGGGAAGCGCTCTGCTACATTTGAAACAGGGGGAGGGTTGCAAGAGGAGCGACTAAAGCTTCTTGTTCGTGACCCGAACTCAGGAGCACAGACCGAACGCGAAGTCACCATTGCCATCACTGAACCAAAGCTTCTTCTGTATGCAGGATCTCCACTTTTTGGTTTTCGATACGAAGAAGCATTAGGAAAATCATTTATGCTCTCAAACGAAGAAACCACGATTAAAGGGGAGCCATATTTTGCTTCAAAAGAGGAGCTTGAGGACGGTTCAGCTCCTTTGAGGTGGTCTCAAAATGGAAAGAGTATCCCGAGCCTTAATCAATCAGTCACACTCCACAAACCCACAACAGGTGGGTCATCGAGAATTGACGCCTCGCTAGATAACCCGAAACGTGTCCTTCAAAGCGCAAAGTCGAGCATTACCATTACATACCAATAACAAACGAGACGCGCACAACCATGGAACCCACATCCATTCCCACACCCGAGAACACTGAAGAAACCCCAAAAAATAAGGTCGTGCTTTTTGTTGGGGTCGGAGTCTTGTTTCTGATTTTTGCCGCAATTATTTTCTATGTTGTGGTGTTTGGGGGCGGCGGAAATGTAGGAGAAAAAGTACGTTCAATTCTTCCCTTTGGGATTGCTGATTACGTGAATGTTGACCAAAACACGAACAACAACGACAAACTTGGAGATGTGGGTATCCCTGGAGGAGAGGCGGGTCTCTCGAGAATGTGGAAAATCGCTGACGGACCCGTGTCTGGAGCAGTCTTTAAAACTCTCCCAAATGGATCTCTTGCGGTGAGATATGTCCTTCGTGAAGACGGAGATGTCTATGAATACACTGTGGAGTCTCGTGCGGGTAGAATTCTCGCAAACAACACCATTCCGCGTGTTCAAGAGGCCGTCTGGGACATGCGCGGCCAATCAGTGGTCTTACGCACAGCAACGGACAAAGGTGGGATTGTTAGTGTATTAGGGAAACTCCTCCCAAACCCATCAACTGGAGCAGGGGATGAAGCCCCAGCGATCCTTGAGCAATCATTTCTTCCAGAAAATATTGCGTTCATTTCAGCGCACCCCACAGAAGGATTTGTCCACACGCTTCGAGTTGGGAACGAGTTGTCTATTATGCGTCTTGATGGAAACGCGGTGTCATCACCCGTCTTCACTTCTCCGTTTTCGGAATGGATTCCAGAATGGTTTGGGCCTGAACACATTGGGCTCACCACAAGACCATCTGGTCTCGTGGGGGGGTATTTTTTCTCACTAGACCCTCAAAACGGGCTCACAACACCAGTACTAGGTGATCTTCCTGGTCTTACCACAAAAAGCGCTCCAGATGGCTCTGCGGTCCTTGTAGGTCAAACGAATAAATCAACCATGGGGCTTGGGATACTCACCAAAGGGAGTGGTATTCCAAACACCATTGTTCCAGCAACATTACCAGAGAAGTGTGCATGGGCCCCATCAAACACATTGGTGTTCTGTGGAGTCCCAGAATCCCCTCCGCGCGCAGTATATCCTGATGAGTGGTATCAAGGCCTTGTGCGTTTTTCAGACACCCTCTGGCAATATTCACTGGAGTCAGGGCAATTCTCACTTTTTTTGATTCCACACGATGTTGTCGGTGTTGATGTTGATATCACTCAACCAATGGTGAGCGCTGACGGTGCGTACCTTGTGTTTATCAACAAAAAAGATGGATCTTTGTGGGGAGTGAAGCTATGAGAACGTTTTTTCATACACACACCATTGGGGCAGTACTGATCTTTGTGCTTTTTCCACTCATCACAGCTGCTCAAGGGATCCCTGTAAATGTTTCAGCACCAATTCAGGGGGTTGTTGCTGATCAAGGATTGGTTCCTTACCTCAAAAGCATGATAACGTTTTTGATTGGTATTGCAGGAATTATTGGGGTTATACGATTAGTCGTCTGTGGGTTTGAACTAGTTACAGCACCAAGCTCAGAAAACCGTTCTCACGCAAAACACTGTCTTGTGATGGTTGTGTTGGGGCTTCTTCTTGCACTCTCCGGGTATGTTCTTCTGGAGGGAATTAACCCAACACTCACACAGCCAGTATTTGATCCACCAATCGTTCCTTCGCTCCCCGCACAACCCGCAGAGCCTGGGTGGTACACACTTATCGCAACCACAGACAATCGCAACACAACAACGCGCTACTCGGCTCGCTTCGCCACAAAGGATGCTTGTGAACAGTTTAAAACCCAAAATCCTCTGCCGCAGGGAGGGACCTATGGCCCATGCTTTGAAATCAAACCTTTAGCACAAGGGAATGGAGAGACATGCCCCCAAGGAGCGACCTGTCGCTGGGGATCATCAAACAGCGCAGGGTGTTCAACAGATCCTTTGTGTGCACCACAACGCGGATTTACAAGAGATACCGGACCAGACACTTCATGCGCAGGAGGAAAACCCACCGGTTCTGTGTGTTGTGTCTACGCCCCAGCTGTGTGCGATCAGTGCTCAGCAATTCCACAACCCCCAGGAGGATCCGGACAACTCAACACAGACCTTGGAAGCCGCCTAGCGAGGGTATATGGTACCCAAGGAGTATCACCTTTTACGGTTACAGGTGGATTCCCAGCCGGAATTGGCCACTGTTCAAACGATCAAATGGTCGGGAGGTCAGCAGACATAGCATTCGCCTCTGGGGGATATACCACTGCCACAGTCCAAGCAACCATCGCAGCAGCTGCTAGTGCTGGTTTACGGTTGGTCTTTGAAACCAAGGATGCTGCCCTCTACAATGCGCTTTTAGATGCTGGGGTTTCGTCAAACAACCTCTATTTAGACACCAAAAACCACATTACAGGAAACCACTTTTCTGTCTATATACAGTAAGGGGCTAGATTCCAGCTTTTTTCTTTTCGTCAAAAAAGAGGACCACGTGTCGATCTTTTCCCACTCCAGAAGACTCGGTCCGAATATCAGGAACATCAGTAAATTCTGCATGAACAATAAGTCTGTCGTATGCACTCATGGGCTCCATAGGCATTGAGGTTCTAAAATATCGCGCCCGCTCTGCGAGCATCCCTGCCTTCACTCGGAGTTCCTCGATGTGCTTTGCTTGGTAGTTGTTTACATCAATCATGATGTTTGGGGTTTCTGTACCATCTTTTTTCTCAAGTATCTTCTTTACAAGATAGTTGAGTGCGTGGAGGCGGTCTCCTCGCTCGCCAATCAACAAACGGGAATCTGGGGACGTGATGTGGAATCGCGTTGTTTTCATTTTTTCATCAACATCCTGAGTAAGACTCTCGATTTGAACTCCTAAATTTGTAAGGATGGTGCGAATGATTTCTTCTATTTGTGTAACCGATGTAGACATAGATTCTAGTGCGGAGCGACTGTTGTTGCTTGTGTTTTAGACAAAAGAGATCGTCTTGTCCACACATCTTGAACAATACTGACTATATTACTCACCACCCAATAAAGCGCAACTGCCACAGAAAACTGGTATGAAATAACAGTAATCATTGCTGGAAACACATATTTCATTTGTGTTTGCATGGCTTGTGCAAACTCCTCCTGTGTTGTTTTAGCAGGCCCAGTAGGGGATTGCATGTTTTTTGCAGATATATGTGCTTGGACAAACTGGCTAGCTCCAGCAAGAAAAGCAAACAGGAGGTGCTTTTTTTCAGAAAGCTCGACCAGCCCCAAAAAAACAGTGTTGAGTTTTTCTGGTTGAGGAACAAACGAATAGAGATGTGTAGGGTCAATCATAATCCCCTTCAAAAACACCGTGTAAAGACCAATAATAAAGGGGATTTGGATCAACATTGGAAGACAGCCGGACGCAGGATTAACCCCATGTTTTTTGTATAGCGCCATTGTTTCTTGGGCAAGTTTTGCTCTATCGGTGCCATATTTTTCTTTCAGGGCGTTGAGTTCTCCCTCGATAGCCTTCATTTCTAGTTGAGAGGCCACAGCCTTCCGAGCAAGAGGGTAGAGTGCCACCTTTACTATGATTGTTAGGAGAATGATAGCTATCCCAACATCGTGCGCTGGAATTAATGAGCTTAAAAAAATAAGCCCGTTATAAAATGGCTCGTACACCACCACGTTCCAGAGGGAAGCTAACATGCGGCAATTCTATAGCATAGAATGCAATCAGTCACTATCCCATCAGGCCAAAGCATGAAAACCACACAAAAATCATCCCACCAATAATCACCAGACCACAATTATGGCACGGGGTCGTGGTGTGGGTATGTGCTCCATGGGTGACACCGGAGTATTCTCCGTATCCCCATGATACATCCGTTCCAAGAACCGTATTTTTGAATTGCCTCTTTGGTATACGAAGAGCATGTTGGATAATATCGACACACCACAGGCCCACCACCTCGTATGTATTTTCGAATGAACCCCTGATCAAGCGATAGGTACCGCTGATAAAAAGAGATAATGAAAATAAGGGTATTTTTCATAACCCATGCGCTGAAACAAGATCTTGGACGTCTTTTTTAAGAGATTGAAATGGTGCATTCACTGCTTGTTTTTTTATTTGGCACTGAATAATGAGGTTCTTGGGTGCGACGGGGAAGGTTTTTCTTAATATTTCCCTATATCTTCGCCTTAGAAGGTTGCGCTGAACAGCACGCGAGGCTGTTTTTTTTGATATCAGCACCATGACGATGGATTTTTTTTGGTGGGGAAGCCCCTCCCACACTCGAATAGTGGCATACAACGAAGAAAACACCTTTTGAGGGTGTTTTCTCAGTAATAACGAGAGTCGTTGTTTAAGTGTTTCTCTTTTAACCATACGAGAGAGACACGAGAGGGGACTATTTCCCAACAGTGAGTTTCTTTCTCCCCTTCGCGCGACGGCGGCGGAGCAAATTCTTTCCTGTGCGTGTCTTTGTCCTTGCACGAAACCCGTGTGTCTTCACTCGCTTTCGTTTTTTGGGCTGATATGTTTGTGACATGTCCTGTTTATACCACGTACAAAAAAAAATTCAACTTGTCAGTACAAAAAAAATCCTGTAAAACTCTTTCCACAAGATATCCACAGAAAGTTCACAGTTCGCTTTTCTTGGAAGTTTTTCGTTCGCGGATATAATGGGCAATACGTTTTGATGATTATTCATCTACACACCTGCACACCATGAGTTCAGTGACTGATACGAAAGAAATTTGGGACAAAGCTCTCGCAGAGATCGAGCTATTAGTCTCGAAGGCAAACTTTAGTACTTGGTTTCGAAACACACGTATTGTACGCTTTGACGCAGGAACAATTGAGCTTGGAGTTCAAAATGAGTTTGTAAAAGAGTGGCTAGCAAACAAGTATCACTCAACAATTTTGAAAACTCTCCGAAACCTCGCTGACGATATTCGTGGTATTGAGTATATTGTTGCAAAAGACGAGCCTCACCGCGATACCATGATTATCCGAAAGGATTTTCCGCTTCCATACACCAACGAGCTTCCTCTTCATGAATACTATGTCAGCAAGGAAGACAACCTGAACCCTCGATATACGTTCGATACTTTTGTGATCGGGCCATTCAATGAGCTTGCTCACGCAGCGGCACAAGCAGTCATCAAGAAGCCGGGTATTATGTACAATCCATTATTTATTTATGGTGGGGTAGGGTATGGAAAAACACACCTCATTCAATCAATCGGAAACGAGCTTAAAAAACAAAACCCATCTCGGCGGATTCAATACATTACGTCAGAAAAATTTGCGACAGACTACGTAAACGCACTTCAAAACAATAAGGTTCACGACTTCAAGGAAAAATATCGAAAGTATGACGTGTTCATTATGGATGATATTCAATTCCTTTCAGGAAAAGAAAAGACCCAGGAAGAGCTTTTCCACCTCTTCAACACTCTTTACGACAACAATAAACAGATTGTCTTCTCTTCTGATCGCCACCCCATGTATATCAACAACCTTGAAGACCGTCTTCGATCACGTTTTGGGGCGGGGATGATTGTTGAGATTACTCCTCCAGAATACGAGTCTCGAATGGCTATTTTAAAGCATAAAATGGAGTCCTTGAGTGTTCATGTACCAGACGAAATTGTCGAGTTTATTGCTTTCACCATTCAATCAAGTATTCGTGAGCTTGAGGGAACCTTTAATTTGGTTGTGTGCCAAATTCAACTCAAAAACAAACCACTATCACTAGCGGAAGTTAAACAACTTATCAAAAACAACACCAAACCAACAAAACCTGTATCAATAAAAGATATTGTGAAGACCGTAACCGATTTTTACAACATTGAGGAACGCTTTATTTTTGAAAAAACACGAAGAAAGGAGGTTGTAAAACCAAGACAAGTACTCATGTTTCTCCTCCGTGAAGACTTTAATATTTCATTTCCTTTAATTGGGCAAAAACTCGGGGGGAGAGACCACACAACAGTCATTCACTCTTGTGAAAAAATCAAACGTGATATTAAACTTGATTCAATTCTCGCTCAGGAAATAGAACAAATTCGAGCATTGTTCTAAAAAAAAACACACCGAAATACGGTGTGTTTTTTAGACTGTGAAAAACTTAGTGTATTACTATGTGGATAGATAAAGAATAACCTATACAAAAACCTGTATATAACATCTTTGTAAATACTCTGTCTTTCCACATTATTTTTGGTTTTTGTGTGTTTTTACAACTTATACACACCATAACCACAAGACTATCTTTTCTTAAACAAAGAAGATATAGTTATAAATAAGGGTGTATTGGTTTTTCCAGATATCCACACCATTAACTAGTATGTATTAGAAAAAACCTACGATATGAAAATAGAATGTGGAAAACAAAAACTCAAAGATGCTGTTGTTGCAGCCGAGCGTGTCACAGGAAAACTCCTATCCCTTCCAGTTCTTCGTATGGTTCTTTTGGTTGCAACAGAGAATACAGTTAAACTTCGCGCAACAAACCTTGATCTTGGTGTTGAATTTACTATTCCAGCAAAAATCCACACAGAAGGCGTTGTCGCTATTCCAGGTGAACTTCTTGGTGGGTATTTAGGGAATCTTCCTGAAGAAAAAAACATCACACTTGAACTTGTAAACGGAAACATGAGTGTGTCCAGTAGTAAATCTGTCACAATGATGAAAGGGTATTCATATGAAGATTTTCCCACTATCCCGGTTATTGAAAAAGGAACACCATTTACAGTTGATTCAGTGAAATTTATTGAAGGGATTCGTAGTGTAATTTTTAGCGCATCTCACTCTGATGTAAAACCTGAATTTAATAGTGTGTATTGTTATTCTCAGGGAAAAGAACTTGTTTTTGTGGCAACGGACATGTCGCGTTTAGCTGAAAAACGCATTGTATTAAAATCAGACCCGAACATTCAACCATTTCTTATTCCTTTTAAAAACGCTACACAAATCCTTACTTTGCTTGAGGGGAGAAAAGAGGAGATCACTATTCTTGTTTCTAAAACACAAGTCTCAATCACAGGGGATGGAGTTTATATTACTTCAAGGCTTGTTGATGGAACTTTTCCTGATTATCGACAGATTTTTCCAAAACAAAAAACCAGCGAAGTCACCATACTCTCAGCGGATTTATTGCGAACTATGCGGCTTACAGGCTTATTCTCAGGAAAACAACAACAGGTGTTGTTTAAGGTGTATCCAGAAGAAAAGTTATTTGAGGTTGAAGCAAAAAGAGAGGATGTTGGTGAGTCTGTGACACGTGTTGATGCGACAATAAAAGGTGAAAGCGTAGAAATGGGTTTTAATTATCGATATATTATGGATGTCTTAGGGGCTCTTTCCTCTGACAGCATTGAACTTTTGTTTGATGAGAAATCAAAAACAATACTGATTAAACCAATCCCTGACACAAAATTCTCCTATATTGTGAAGTATATGCGTGCGACGGAGTAAACAACCACGTATTTCATGGAGCACATATCTGGTTTTTTTTCGCGATTTCTTTCGAATCACCTTCGTTTTGAGCAAAAAAAAATTCTTGCCGCAGGGATTTGTTCAGATATTCTTCATACCACAGTGTCACCAGATATTGTTCGTGTTCAAAAAGACACCTGTTTTATCTCTGGGGATCAATCATTAAAACACCAAATTTTTCTTTTCCAACACCAAATTCTTGAGCGCTTTGCTCAAACAAAAGAACTTCAATATATTACTCGCATCCAGTAGTTCTTTATGGTGTAACAAAAAGTGGAATTGAGATACCTTTCTTGTTTCCAACTGAATCTGTGGCAAGAACCTCTAGCGTTGTTGTTCCAACTAATACCCCTGAATCACCAGGAATAAACGAGAAAAGATAAGGGAATTTTTGAGAAGTACCAAGATATTTCCCACCAAGGGTGACATCAAGAGATCGAATAGGGTATGTTGAGGTGATTTGTGAAATAACAAAAACTTTTTCATTCAAGGAAATACTACTAGATGCTGTTGGGGATTGAATGGTTATTTTTGGGAAAAATTCCTCTCTGTGAACGTCATCATAGGCAGTCGGGAGTGTGACTGTCGCTGTTTGGTTTTGTGCCCAAAGGGACACTGGTGTCTCCCAAAGACTGTATTGAGGGTCGTTTTCTGGGTGTGTGGGGATTGGACCACGGGGGTCATCCTTGTTCACCCAATGGAGAATATCGTGAATGTTTGGAATAACTTTTTCTTCACGAAACTCATCAGGAGTGTCTGGTGTTGCGAGTTTTTGAGAGATGGTATCGATGTAGAAAGTTTGTCCCCCAAGCCAAATCCCCCGAAGAACAGGCTTAATATCACTTGGTGCTGGCTCTGGTTTTTCAAACGGTTCATCATCCTTTGATCCAAGTGCCGCCTTCATAAACTCATTCCACATTGGTGCAACAATAAACCCAGCAACACGTTTTTGCATTGGCGTATTATTGTTGTTTCCCATCCATGCACCAACGGATAGTGATGGTGTGTATCCAACAATCCACACATCACGATAATCGTTTGTTGTTCCTGTTTTCACGGCAACTGTTTTTCCTGGAACAACAAGAAACGAGTTTGATCCAAACGCTGGCGCTCGCGCTGTGTCATCAGAAAGCACGTCGCTTATTTGGCGAGCCACTTGGGCAGGAATAACCTGCTCTTCTTGGTGTTGGTATTCCTCAAGAACCTCCCCGCTTGAGTTCTCAATCTTCAGAATTGCGGTGGTGGGGTTGTGTTTTCCGTCGTTTGCAAATACCCCATAGGCACTTGTGAGATCAAGAAGTGATACCTCGCCACCACCCAAGACAAGGGTAAGACCATACCTATTTGGGTCAGTGAGTCCTGTTATGCCCATACGTGTGGCAAACTCTATTGCTGGTTTAATTCCTGTTAAATACAAGGTTTTAATGGCAGGAATGTTTACAGATTGTGCCAGAGCATCTCGGAGGGTCATGGGACCATGAAAAGTGTGGTCATAGTTTTCAGGCATATAACACGCATCTTCTGGTGTGCTGGGTGTGAGGGGTTTCCCAAACGCATCACAATTCGCATTAAATTGTGTTGGGAGATCAAACACCACGGTTTCGGGTGTATACCCCTTCTCAAACGCTTTTGCGTAGACAAAAGGTTTGAACGAAGAACCAGGCTGTCTCTTTGCTGTTGCGATATTGAAATTTCCCTCATTGTCGGTGTCAAAATAATCTCGACTCCCAACCATAACAAGAATCTGCCCAGTTTTTGGGTCAGTCGCGACAAGCGCACCGTTTCCAGCATTAAAGCGCTCTGAGTTTTCTGTTAAGTATGTTGTGACAATCTCTTGCGCCTTTTCTTGTAGGGTGTAATCCAGTGTTGTTGTCACCCTCAACCCCCCCGAAGTGAGAATATCCTCACCGTATTTTTTTGTGAGTTCATCTCGTACAAACATAACAAAGTGCGGAGCTTTAATACTCCGGTCTTCAATTGGGACAAAACGCACCTGCTCATTTTTTGCCTGTTCGTATTCTTCTGAGGTGATAAAGTGTAGGGTACGCATGCGTTCAAGAACAAGGTTTTTCCGTGTATCCAACGCATCTTTGTGTGGGCCGTATGGTGAATAGTATGACGGCGCTTGTGGAAGTGCCGCAAGATATGCCGCTTCTGCTAAGGTGACATCTTTGGCGTGTTTCCCAAAAAACGCAAGAGAAGTTTCTTCAACACCATAAATAGTGCCACCATACGGAGACTCATTAAGATAGAGACCAAGAATCTCTTCTTTACTAAGTGACTGTTCAAGTTTTACCGCAAGGATCCACTCTTTTACTTTTCGAGAAACTGTTTTTTCGCGAGAAAGCAATGCGTTTTTAATCACCTGTTGTGTGATTGTTGACCCTCCTTGACCAAAACGCCCAGTCTGAAAATTCGCTAGAAGCGCTCGAAGAAAAGCCAGGGGACGCACACCGTGGTGTTCGTAAAATGTGTCATCCTCTATTGCGACAGCGGCATTTTTGATGTTAATAGAAATTTGGTCAAATGGAATAATGGTTCGACGAACATCTTTGTATACGTCATATAGAAGCACCCCATTCCGGTCATAGATTTTTGTTGACTCAGCGACCTTTCGTTCGTTAAACAATGAAAAATCAGGAAGATCAAGGGTGCTTGCCCACAACAGAAGTGCTCCGACACCAAAAAGAGTGAGAGTAAAGCCCACCCCCACCACCCACAAAATGATGCGTGTGAATATATGTCGGTTTTTTTTGTGACGCATGATGATTAATCGTACCACGAGGATGGTGGTGTGAAGATGTGGTGCACACAGATTTGCGTTACTTCCACATTGTGACGAAAGGTGGTTTTTTGTGGTACGATGCGGCCTATGAGCGAAAAAGAGCATAATCATGTAGAGCTAATAGTTCAAAGGGGTGTTGCCCAATATACTGACCCAGAAAAGCGTCTTGAAACCTTTTTACGCAACCCCAAAGG
>CAYPEZ010000003.1:24110-37377 GCA_964409985.1 uncultured Candidatus Saccharibacteria bacterium | reverse complement strand
CCCATATTTGAGAGCCATTCAGATCAGATGGCGAACAAATGAGAAAGGGGTACTGGTCCTGTAAGGACCGAAGCCCACATTATTTTGCTTTACTTACACCATGAGCACGCCAACTCCTGGCCAAATCTGGAAACACTACAAAACACAAAGTGCATATGAAATTCTTGGTATTGGGAAAATGCAAGTAAACGTAGACACTCTCGATCTTCAGACGTGTGTTATCTATCGAAGCATTACTGATCAGAGTCTCTGGGTGCGTCTTCTTATAGACTTTATAGAAATGATCATGGTGGAAGAGAAGAAAGTTCCAAGGTTTACATTTGTGCGATAAGTTCAACGAATACGTGTGGGTTTTGCTACAATACGTGCATGTCTACACAGGAGGCATTTGTTCAAGAAATCGCACGTCGTATAGATGAAGCAAAACAGCGTCCACCAGAAACCTTAGAGCATCATTATATTGTCGTTTCATTACAGAAAGTGAGATACGCAATTCCTATGAATATGGTTGTTGAGGTTGTGCAAACACCAGCACTCACATCTATCCCAGGCGCGTATGCGTACATTCAGGGAATTTTTTTTCATCGTGGGACCGTTGTTCCTGTGATTGATCTTCCAAAGCGCTTCCAATCTACTCACACATCTTCGCTTGTCCCCAAATACGTGCTTGTGATCGAGAAAGGATCTTCACGATATGGTTTCTTGGTGGATGCGGTGATTGATGTTGTCGAAAGAAAGCCCGAGCAGATTTATCCTGTTTCAGGAGAGGATCAACATTTACCCACTACATATCTCTTGGGATGTCTACAGCAACAGATTCCTGAAGCTGGGCAACAATTCCACTATGATTTTTTGATTGGGAGCCCGTCTTTTCAACAGCAATTTCAAGAGGAAACAAAGCAGTTTGTGGGAGTGACAACATATGTGTGTTCAGTCCCTGCGATCGTACACGCACTCGAGGAAGACGCCTTGACCGCATGGTATACTGGCACACATGACTCTCCAAGATAAGCACCTTCTCGTTGTTGATGATTCGCAATTTATGCGCAAGGCGCTGCGAGATATCCTTGAGAGCGCGGGGTATCTTCACATTACGGAAGCTGTTGATGGAAAAGATGCTCTTGAAAAAATAAAAAACGCTAAACCAGATTTTATATTTTTGGATATTATTATGCCTGAAATGAACGGTATTGACCTCCTTAAATCTCTTGGAGGGTCAATCCCCGCATTGGTTGTTTCTGCTGTCGGGCAAGATTCTGTTGTTGATGAAGCGAAGCATTTTGGTGCAAAAGATTATATTGTGAAGCCTTTTGAAAAAGAAGACATTCTCAAAAAACTCGAGACGTATCTTCAATAGTCTTTTTTCTATGGATCCGCTGTTCCTTGCCTTTCTTGATGAAGCGAAATTGCTTTTTCGTCGTCTCTCAACATCATCACAACGGCTTCTTGGGCGTTACTCATCGAAGGAGAATGAACAAATGTTAAGAGACATCCATACGTTCAAGAGTTCGGCACGAGCGGTTGGCCTTACTGGTCTTGGAGAACTTTTTCATAACATTGAACAATCCCTAGGCACAACGCAACGAAAGAAATCTCCTCTAATTTATACCAAGATCTTTCGACTCGTTGAATTTCTTGAGGAGCGATTGCAGCAGGGAATGATCAGAGAAGAAGACACAGTTGCCCGATCTCGGGCAATTTGGAGGGGAGAAGATCAGGATCTCCCGGCCCCAGGACTTTCTTCTTCAATTCAAGTATCTGAAGGTGTTTATCAGAAGCTGACCGGGGCAACAGAATCACTCTTGTTGGTGAAAAATCGCATGACTGTATTAAACGACGCGCTTCTTCGTGCGCTCGATCGATCGGGAAAACACGAAGATGCGCTTGTGCGAGAACACGAGCAAACCATGCACGATCTACGTAAAGCAGCGTTGGACCTCGAGGCCGGTCTCCGTGAGGCACGCATGGTGCCACTATCTTCTTTTTTGGGTCGGCTTCCATTGATAGCAAAGGACCTTGGTCGCTCGCTTGGAAAAACAATTTCTCTTGACGTATTTGGTGGAGATATTCTTGCTGACCGTCTTGTGATCAGTGAGCTTGGAGGAGCTCTGGGGCATTTGGTGCGTAATGCAATTGACCACGGCGTTTCAAAAAAAGGTCATGTCACTATTGCTGCAGCTACTGATCGTGACCATCTTCGGGTGAGTGTGGAGGATGATGGCATTGGTATTCAATATGACATGATTGAACGGATCGCACGGAATCACCACCTTGTTCCAGAACACGAAACCTTATCTGTTGAGAAAAAAAACGAGCTTTTGTTTCACCCCCACATCACGACAAAACCTCATATTACAGAAATATCTGGGCGTGGAGTTGGCATGTCAGCAGTGAGAGAATATGTGCGTTCTGTGGGAGGGACTATTACTGTCGAGTCGCCAGTCCAGCAAAGAGGAGGAACTCGTGTCACTCTTCGCATCCCCCTTACGTTGTCCCTTGTACGTATTTTGTTGGTGAGGGTGGGGAATGGCACGTTCGGAGTTCCTCTGACGTCAATTCAAGCCTCATTACCATTTGACGAAAAACTTGTTGAAACAATTGAAGGGAAGTCTTTTGTGCGAATTGGAGGGGAGTTGTTACCACTCTACCCGCTCTCTCAGGCGCTTTCGTTCGGTAGATATCATCCAAAAAAAATAGACTCGCTTTTGTTGCGCCTGAAAGGTGAACATCATGATGGGGTTATTGCCGTTGATTCAGTTCTTCACGAGGAAGATGTTATGGTTAAAGCGTTGCCGAGTATTTTTTTGCCGTTATCACTATTCCGTGGTGCTGCAATGATTGGAGACGGTCGAACCATTCTTGTTCTTGATACAGAAGGAGTGCTCAATACGCGTTTTTCCTCGCAAACATTTTTTGAAGATCATCAGCACGCAACACTCACTATTGCTGAGCGTGACCAGCTCATGGAAATTATGAATGTTGTTGCAAGTCATGCTGGAGGAGCCTTGGCACGGCGTTTTGGTTTTCACATTGAGCTGTCGGTCCCTGAGTGTGCTGATGGCTTAGAAGTTCTTCCTGAGGATGATTGGGGGGCAACATCTATAGGTGTTCGAATGAATCTCGAGGGAGCATATCCAGGGCATTTACTTTTTGAAATACCCGAACCCATGAGTCAGCTCCTGACCAAGACCATACATGCCGAACCATCAAATCTTCATAAACTGACAAAAGAGGAAAGAGCATTCTTCCAAGAAGTTGGCCAGATTGCTATGCATGCTGTTGGTAATATTCTTTCGAAGATTACCAAGCAGCCTGTTATGACAACAATGTCAGACATTCGTGTGGATGCCAGAGGCGCCCTTCGAAGATATTTTCTTACTTCACATGACGGAGATCCAAAAGATCTTGTCAGAGTAAGACTCTGGTTTGGAGTGGGGGAGGGTGTGCGTACAGATGACCATAAGAGCACGGGCTCCATCACCATGGAATTTCTTCGGCAAGATGCTAAACGCCTCTTGGGGACCTCTCAAATGGTGTAATATTTTTTTACTGCAGGTGTTTTCTCTGGAACATCCGCATCGTGATATGGATTTGTATAAAAAAATGCACCACGTAGATAACTACGTGGTGCTGGGTTTGTGGAGACGCTTCCTCGCCATTTTTTCACGCTCCTCGTCAAAATGAATTTCACGAAGAAGCTGTTGTGCGCGGCTTGCGAGTTTGCCCTTGTCCTTTAAGTATGCGGGGTCCGCATTGATAAGGTGCACCGCATCCGTGGTGAACAAGGACAACCGATCAAGCAGATCGCGCATCTCTTTTTGCTGTCTGATTTTACGACTGTTCATGAGGCCTCCGGTTGTTGTAGAAGAACATATCTCTATGGGTATACGAAACATTCCTATTGAGCACAAGAACCGTCTATCTCTTTGAGTACACGAAATGTTTCATGTCCTCAAAAGATAGCAGGAACACAGCGTGTGTTCCTGCGTGTGGGTGGTGGAGCACATGGGAGTCGAACCCATCTTCCTGGTTTCTGAGGCCAGGTACCTCACCTGAGGAGCACCCCACAAATAGAGTGAAATGAGAAATGTCTCAACAATCACTTACTTTTGTGGGTTACTTCCCCACCACATTTTGCCGTATTTAAAGAACATCTGTTCCGTCGTTTCCGACTCATCAGGAGAAGTACACACTTCTCGACAGACAGGTTTTCTGGAGAACCTGAGAACTCCTGGGGTTTTGTTCTGCGGTTGACGACCCCATAACCGCGGTGGTGTTTTTTAGGTACATCCACAACCTGCAGGTGCTTGACGGGCACTTGCTTTCCGGTGGTGTTTGTTGTATCCGGTTTCGGATAGGTTAGGTACATCACAACCTGCAAGTGAGTTCACGAACACTTGCCTCCGGTGGGTTTTGCTTGGGATCCCACGACCCACACAATATGTATTCTTTTGAACAACTTTCTCTACGAATCCTCGAACGCCATGTTCAAGGACTCGATAAAGGTGACGAGAGTTTTGAATTCTCGTCACGTGGTGGGTCATGAACGACCCAGATTCTGGAAGATCGCTACTACGATCTCAGCCAGAGCCCGTTCATCCTGCCAGGATGCTTGTGCCTCCTGTTTGATGAAGGCAAGGAGATGAAGATCTTCCTTCACCTTCTGTGCGATCTTGTCATCGCACACCAGACGCTGGGAGGGCGTGGTCAAGGGGCGGTGGGGGCGGTTCATAGTACTCTCCTGTGGTTGGTTGGAGAAGATCGACGAACGAACTCATCGACTTTCTCCAACCAAACACGCATTCAAGGAACAGGTGTACTGATTCTGGAACGTTACATGGATAATCATCTTTATTTGTCGCTTCCTCAAAGTTCTCAGTAGGCAACACGCTTACTGTTCTGGGACCATTATACGTGAAATACTTAATATAGTCAATTATACTGACTATATTTATCGTCTATTGCTAAAGAAATACATTGTAAAATATAGATATTCTTAAGATGAATAGAATATCGTCAAAAATATTGACTATTTAATTCTTTTCGAATATACTGGGTATATCAGCGTATGGATGAACTCGTTAAAAAAATCACCCCTCTAGGACTTACCGACAAGGAAGCTCGTGTATATCTTGCTCTTCTTCAGCTTGGGCAGGCATCAGCATATAGTGTTGCAGTAAAGTCTGGGTTAAAAAAACCGACCGCGTATGTGATCCTCGACGAACTCATCGAAAAAGGACTTGCGTATCACATTCCTAGAGAGAAGAAACAGCTTTATGCGGCTACGAATCCAGAGGAGTTCATTCAAAGAGCCGAGGGTCGTTTTCTTACAGCAAAAAAAGTCTTGCCCGAACTTCTCTCGCTTTTCAAGAACAAGAGACAACAGCAAAAAGCTCGCACACTTTATTTTGACGGCCTTTCGGGCATGAGGCAGGGTCTTTGGTATAAGGAAAAAGAACTTCGTGGAAAAGAACTCGTGGGGTTCTTTGCATCTGCGAGGCACGCAAGTCCCGAGGTATACCAACTCTTTGATGAATGGAATAGTCACTATGTCAGCCACGATATCCGCGTCCGAGGCCTGACGACATATGACGAATCTCTCAAGAGTCTCTTTGAGAAATATGGCGATAGTGGCCTCAAAGACATACGCATCCTTCCTACCGATGCGTACTCACCAAATGTATCGATTGATTCGGGAGAAGACTTCGTCAGGATTGACCTCATCGGAGCCGAGCAGATCGTTATCGTCGAAAGCGTCGACTTCGCTCAGGCATTCAAACAGATCTTTGAGCTCGCATGGCAACATTTCCCGGATACCAAGAAGATCTCGAGTGCGCTTGATGGTGGCGGTGCAAAAAAGAAGCCATGAGTGCCACACACGCACAAGACGTATTCAAGACTCTCAAGAGGCTCTTCCCAGAGGCGGGGATGATACTGAAATACGGGAATCCCTGGGAACTTCTTGTGGCTGTGGAGCTTTCAGCACAGTGTACCGACCTGCGGGTGAACATCGTGACAGAGAAGCTATTCAAGAAGTACCCGACGCTCGAGGATTATATCGATGCGGATCCGCAAGAGTTCGAGAAGGACATCTTTCAGACCGGTTTCTATAAGAATAAGACAAAGAACATCTTGGCCGCAGCGAGGGTCGTGAAAGAGCGGTTCGGGGGAGTGCTCCCCAAGACGATGAGGGAGATGCTCACGATCCCTGGAGTAGGACGCAAGACTGCGAACGTCGTCCTTGGGAACGCATACGGACTGGCGGAGGGGATCGCCGTCGATACCCATGTGATGCGATTGGCACAGGTCCTCGGGCTTTCGAGACACAAGACCCCCGAGAAGATCGAACGAGATCTTATGAAGAAGATCCCCCAAAAGGAGTGGTTCCATGCGACGTATCTTCTCATCGACTACGGACGGAAGTATTGCACGGCACGGCCGCATGACCACGCAAAGTGTCCTCTCGGAGGAAAGCTCATCGGCTATGCGCGTGGCTCTGCTCGGGGTAACCGCCAAAGGAAGCAAACAGGTGAGTAAACTCTTCCACGTACTGGGCTGTTTCTGATGGTGTGCGAGCCTCGACATTAAGCCGGAGGAGTGATTCGGTGTTTGATGCACGTACAGAGAACCACCAATTAGGATAATCAATGCGAATACCATCCAAGGTGTTCACAATCCCGTCTTTATAGTTCTCTGTGATATGGGCGATGATCGCTTGTGCATCTTCGACATGATAGTTGATCTCTCCTGAATGCGCATATGAGGGGAGCATATCAATCAGCGCTGAAAGAGGCTTCTTTTGGTGTTCCATAATTTCCAGAAGGTGAAGTGCGGGGAGTGGGCCCATTTCAGCTGCATATGGCTGTGCATAATAAAAATGATTCGACAGTTCTCCTGAAAAGATTGCTCCAGTTTCTTTCATCCGTCTTTTGATTTTTGCATGACCCACAGCCGTAAAGAGAGGCTTCCCACCATAGTTTTGGATCATATCGGTCAGAGCACGAGAAGATCGTACGTCGACAAGAATGGTCGATTCGGGCTGTCGTTTGAGCATGAGACCAGAAATAAGGGCAGCCAAAAGGTCAGCGCGTACAGGACGCCCGAGCTCATCACAAATTCCCACACGATCGGCATCTCCATCATACGCAATACCAAGCTCCGCCTTCTCTCTTTTGACCACTTCTCCAAGTTCATGAAGCGTCTCTGGTTTCATGGGATTCGCTTCATGAGGACAGGCCTTTTTGTAGGAATCATAAAGGGTGTCGAGCACGTGAATATGCCTCTGATCCTTCCAAAAAGGGATATCTTCGATCCCCATAGCACTCGCAGTATCGAGAACAATAGTGTGTTTTTCCTCCAGATGATATTGCGTCGAAAGAAAATCAAAATACTTTCCAGTCACTGAAGTTTTTTTGATATGACCTTGTTTCTCTGATCGCACGGGCGCACCGTCAGCAAGATCTCTGATGGTTAAAAGGCCGGTATCTTTACCTATAGGAACAGCATCTGGAAGACAAAACTTCATGCCATTATACTCAGGTGGGTTGTGTGACGCTGTGATGATGATGGCAGGAAGAGAAAAATGGTGTGACGCAAAGTATCCGCACGGAGTAGTCACTACACCAATATCAATAACATCGACTCCACCAAGAGTGATGCCTCGGATAAGGGAATCCTTCAGAAGGGGTGAAGACGCACGGTGGTCCATGCCAACAACTATTCCCTGAGATGAAAAAAATTGCGCAGATGCATTTCCTACGCACTCTGCGATTTCTTCGTTTAGCTCCTCAGGGTAGAGTCCACGGATATCATATGCTTTAAAGATTGCTGGTGTCATATGGTCAGTATATCGTATTTGCCTAATAAAAAAACCGCGAGAGAAATCTCTCGCGGTGTTGCTATGTTCCTTCGGTGAGTACGTGATGTGTAATTTTTTGAACGATGTTTTTATCACGCGGATACTCTTCGCAGATTGTTTGAATGGGTGTACGTCCAGCAAACAAATCTCCTTTTTGCGGTTTTTGTACCCACGCATATGCCTGGTCTTCGGGAAGACAACGAAGGAGGGCTTGATGAAGCCTAGAATATTCTGAGCAACGATTCATGATCTTTTGATCAAGACCCATCGACCCAGTTTCTTCCCAGACCGCATAGGCTTCTTCGTGAATTCCCATGAGCAAGGCTCCTTGAACGCGAGTCACTCCCCATCGTCCAAAGAATTTTTTGAGCTCTTCCCATGCTCTTTGGTTGGGGGTGTTGTGCGTCCCCATAGCACTTCCTCCATAAAGAACCCGTGACTCACCCTAGTCTACAAAGAATCAGTGAATCTGCAAGAAAATTATACTGTCGAAGGTTCTGCCACGACGCGCGTCCTTGCTTCCAGTTCGTTAACAAGAAGAATATGTGCCTTTGCTGATAAAGATTCTTTCTCATATAAATCGCCCAAAATACGTTCTTCTGCCTTATAAATCCCGGCCTCTGCGAATCGTTGTGCCAAAGCACTGATTCTTTTTGGGTCAGTTGCTTGGATCTTTTTGGTGTGTTCAAGCGCCCAGATCTCGACCTCTTTGTAGCGGGCAAGAAGCATGTCGAAGACCTCCTTGTCTCTGAAGATTTTCACTCCGCTCTCCGAAAGATACTTAAGCTCTTCCATGACTTTATGAGCGATTACAGCTCTCGCACGATAATACATAAAGAGCCGAACGGATTCAGGAGGGAGTTTGATGAAACCAAAGAAGATCTTTGCGGTTGTTTCAGAAAGTTTGTCGAGCCAATCTTTCTTGAAGTCCGACATACGAATCTCTGCGTTTTCATTGATATCCTCGGCATACTCGAGACGGAGGTTGAGTTGATGAAGAATTTTTTTGTATACGGTCTCATCGATCTCCTTGTAGAAAAAGAGAACTTTCAGATATGCTTTCTCGACACCGGTCGCATAGATCGTGAGCATGCGCTCCGAGATTCCCGCAGTCTCTCCGGTCGCACGGGCGTATGATTCACACGATTCATGGTAGAGTGCATCATACTTGTTTCGAAGTGCATGATGAAGTTCTTCGGTGATGTATCCCTTGCGCATGAATCGATCGATCTCTGGAAGGACCCTCGCATAGACAAGCGCCTTTCCTTCCTCGCGCTCAATCTCTTCAACAGGAGACAGTGCATCAATCTTGAGGTGTTTGATCAAGGGACCTATCGTGGTTGCCTTGATGAAGAGAGTAAAGTAGATACAAGCGATGGTGAGAGCTGTAACGTAGTCCTTCACTGAGATATCTACGAAAGGCCAATTCGCGATAGAGAAGTCGTCAGGGATGAGGAGGACCATGGTGACCGCAAGTGCGCCGCGGAGGGACCCCCATGCGAGGAGGTGCTGCCAAGACATGGGGATGTAAGCCTCAGTTTTCGTCCAGTTGAGGAATCCCACGATCGGATAGATCGAGAGCGCTCGCCCTATCATGACCACGACGATCGCAACCGTGAGCGGGATGGCGAGCGTACGGAGGGGTACTTCAAGCGAAGCAAAAAGAAGTCCGATCAAGATGAAGACGATGGAGTTCGTGAGAAAAGCGAAATATCCCCAGAACTTCTCCATGTACTCCTCGACGCGCGGGGAGATCTTGTACCTCCCATAGTTGCCGACCACCATCGCAGCCACGACCGTAGCGATGATCGAGGAGAACTTGATGTCCTGACCGAAGAGATGAAGGTGGTGAGAAAGGATCTCAGAGAAGATGAACGTGAAGTGTGCGACGATCATCGTGAGTGTAATCTCAACATGTTCGTTGTCTCGGACATGCTCGATGATTTTGGAAAAGATGGCTCCCATGAGCCCTCCAAAAAAGATTCCGCCAATCACCATGGTGGTGAACATAAAGATCCCGAGTCCAAGTGAGCTCATACCGTGCCACCCAGAGAGAAGAATCTCAAGGATAATGAGAAAAAGGGCCAGAGAAGTTCCATCATTGAACAACGACTCACCTTCAAAGATAAGGGATAACCGTTTTGGCGCACCATACTCCTTAAAGAGTGCAAGCACGGCGACGGGATCTGTTGCTGAAATAAGTGCAGCAAAGAGAAGTGCAACCTCAATAGGAATCTCATAGCCTAGCCACTTCGACCCTAAAAAGAGTGCAATAGTGATAAATGCTGCTGAGACCAAAAGACTGATTACGGAAAGGAGTGAAATCGAGCGAATGTTCTCCACCATTTTCCGTGCATTCATGTTGTATGCAGATTCAAAAATGAGAGTAGGAAGGAAGACGAAAAAGAGGAGGTCTGGAGTCAGAGTGAATGACCCAAGGAAAGAGAAGAGCTGGGTCTTTGACAAAGGGATCAAAAGAAGCCCGACAACGACCAAGAGAACGGTATACGGCAGCCGCGTTTTCTTTGAAACAAAGAAAGTTCCAAGCGAGATGGTGAGCAAACTAAGGAGAGAAAGGAGGATGGAGAGCATCTCGGACATGGGATGGGTGGGGCTGATGATTAAAAAACGAGTATACCACGCTGGTTTCCTAAAATAAAAATTCTGCTTGTTCGATACAAGAATTGGAGTTTATAGAGCATGAAGTTTCTGCACCAGCAATAGAAGTGTTGAGTTCTGATTCTGTTTTTACCATCGACACTGAATATTGTGGCGACTCAAACTACTTGTAAGCTCCGCACTATATCCAACATGATAAAATAGCACCCAAAGGTGCTAAGTTGTGGTGCGGGATGGGAGAATCGAAACTTACAGTTTCAGTACCCCTTTCCCATTTCTTCTCGATAAGAATCGTTTAGAAATATGGGAGAAGGGCTTCGATTCTCCCACGAAAGCGACTCAAGCCGCTTTCTATCCCGTCGTTCATAATAAAAACGGCGGAAGACACCAGTTTTGTTATTCGTGTGCGGGATGGGAGAATCGAACTCCCGCCCAGAGTTTGGAAAACTCTTATTCTACCATTAAACTAATCCCGCATGATTTTCTCGAACAAGAGCATCCTAACAGATTGATTCATTCCGCACAACATGAAAAACCTAGGAACAAAAAACCACCGAGGGAGCGACCCTCGATGGTTTTTCATAAGGAGTACGGTGGATTACTTCACTGCGTCCTTGAGTGCCTTTGCTGCACGGAACTTTGGAACCTTCATTGCTGCAACCTTCACCATTTCACCGGTGCGGGGATTACGAGCTGTGCGAGCAGCACGCTGTTTGACCGAAAAGATTCCAAGGCCAGCGATGGAGACTTCCTCTCCCTTCTTGAGAGAACTTACGATCGTATCGATCATCGTCTCAACTGCCTGTTCTGAGGAAACCTTTGTTCCTCCAAGCTTCTCGTGCACTGCCTCAACAATAGATTGTTTATTGACCATAAATAATGTTGTTAGGTCGACCTAATAATAGTTCGCTATAGCGAAGGGAAACCCTTCAATATAAGTATATCTCAAGCCATATTTTGGGTATAGCATCCAAACAATAGAATACTTTGTGGCCCACTTGGGAAGACAGCCTATATTTATATGGCTCTATTGAGCCATATAATCAACGAGCAAATTCGATGACTCGGGACTCTCGAATGACGGTAATTTTGATTTCTCCTGGGTATTTGAGCTCTTTTTCTACGTTTAGTGCAATCTCTCGAGCGATCTGATGGGCCTCGAGATCACTGATTTTTTGTGGTGTGACGAAGACACGCACCTCGCGTCCAGCGGCCAAGGCGTACGCTTTTTCAACTCCGTCCTGCCGAGTTGCTATTGCTTCAAGGTCTTCGAGTTTTTTAATATACTGCTCAACCGAATCGCGTCGAGCTCCTGGGCGTCCACCCGAAATTGCATCAGCGGTTTGTACAATGATTGATTCGAGTGTCTCATATGGGTACTCTTCGTGGTGAGACTGCATTGCTTGAATGATGCGGTTGTCTACATTGAACTTTGCAAGGATACGACGTCCAATCTCGACATGCGTTCCTTGGACTTCATGGTCAACCGCCTTTCCAATATCATGGAGAAGGGCACCGGCCTTCGCAACAGCAACGTCTCCACCGAGTTCTTGTGCAAGCATTCCAGAGATATGTGCCATTTCGATTGAATGCTGCAGAACATTTTGGCCATACGATGTGCGGAAGTAGAGGCGACCCAAAATCATAATGAGGCGTGGATCGAGGTTATAGACCTCACACTCCATCGCTGCTTGCTCTCCCTTGTCTTTGATAATGCGATTAATGTCATCTTTTGCCTTTTCGACCATTTCTTCGATCTTTGCTGGTTGAATACGGCCATCAAGAATGAGGTTTTCAAGTGCGACTCGAGCAATCTGTCTTCGGACTGGATCAAACCCAGAAATGACAATGGTGTTTGGAGTATCGTCGACAATGAGTTCAACACCAGCGATGCGTTCAAATGTTTTAATGTTGCGCCCCTCTTTTCCGATGATTTTCCCTTTGATTTCTTCATTTGGGATTACCACGTTTGTTACCATGATTTCTCCTGCGGTGGATGATGCAAGACGTTGCACACACGCAGTAAGGATTTCCTTTGCACGGCGGTCGAGGCGGTCATTCCCATCGCGCTCGAGTTTTTGTACTCTCGAGAGAAGATCACCTTCGTGACGCTTCTCGATTTGAGTCATGAGTTCAGCGGTCGCAGCGTCTTTTGAGAGATTTGCAACTCGTGAAAGCTCTTGTGTGACTTCGTCACGCTTCGTCTCAATCTGATTTTTTAGATCTTTGATCTCTTCAGCCTTTTTCTTGATGTTTTCAAGTTCGATTTCTGCCTCTTTTTGCTTTTTCTCGAGCGTCTCTTCTTTTTTCATGAGACGATCTTCTGTTTTCTGCCACGCATCCGTTTTGGCCTTCTCTTCTTTTCGCGCTTCGGTATGAATTTGCTCAGCTTTTTTATCAGCTGCTTCAACAATTTTTTGAGCCTCTGCCTTAGCGTCAAGGAGCATTTGTTTCACCTCGAGATCAACAGAGCCTTTCTTGCCCGCAGTAAGTGCGTAGCGGATGACATACCCAAGAGCAATGCCAAAGGCACCACTAATACACCCAATAATTATTCCAGTCACAAACTCCATAAGAGGAAAACCCTTTTCGTACGAAAAGATGCAGTGTAGGACGAGAATCGCCGACTGATGAGCGGAGATGGCAGATTACTTATCCATGGTGCAGAGCATTCTTTGAAAAGGGAACACAAAATAATAAATAAAAATCAACAGTGAAAATCGGCTGCTGTGTGGGAATTTCTCTACCGATAGTCTCATCTTATCAGAAAGCAAAGAGTGGTGTCGAATG
>CAYPEZ010000003.1:0-24100 GCA_964409985.1 uncultured Candidatus Saccharibacteria bacterium | reverse complement strand
CGAGCGCACGAGATGCAATAAGGGCTTTGACAGAAGATTCAGAATAATGTATTTTCAAACCAGAAGTACTTTTTGGAGGAATCAAAGATGACCGACCGAAAAGACTCTCACGACTCTTACTTAGAGGCAGTAAAGATCGTTCGTGCTGCACAGCGTGGCAGGAGAGAACGAGAGCGTACAGAACCGTTTGCGGATATGGGGGCTTTTGTCTGCTTCCTGATCTTACTCGGTATTGTGTGCTTTTACATGATTCCGGGGTGTCGAAGCTACCTTGAGAAAGTCGAAGCAGAGACTTTGCATTTCAAGGGCATCGTTTCTGGTGTTCGAGTGAGTTCTGCCGCAGTCACACGTGGGGATCCTGCCGGAGGCGCACTCATTGGGGGACTCTTTGCGGGGCCCCTAGGTGCAGCTGCGGGAGCATCTGCCAACGCTCGGACAACGAGAAACGAGATTGTTGCATGCTCCTTTACCGTCACTGCGACATTAAAGAATGAAACTCTTGTTCGGGAATTCATTGGCACCCAGGATTCCACTGCCCTTAGGCGGTGCTCACTCCTCCAAGAGGGAGACACCATCCCACTCGAAAAATACCAGGAGACCGTATCCTGGACTGAAAAAAAGCCTGAGTATTTCTCAGCCAAGCTACATTAAACAAACTCCCGCCTATGGCGGGAGTCTCTTTTTTATTTTTATTATCTGGCCTTTGGCTTCAAAATCTCGTCAACGAGGCCATATTTCTTTGCCTCATCCGCAGTCATGTAGTTGTCTCGGTCTGAGTCTTTTTCAATCTGTTCAACATTCTTTCCTGTATTTTTTGCGAGGATTTTGTTGAGGTTCTCTTTGATGCGGAGAATATGCTTTGCGGTGATGGCGATATCCGATGCTTGGCCCTCTGCTCCACCCATTACTTGATGGATCATCACTTCAGCATTGGGGAGTATAAAGCGTTTCCCTTTTGTCCCCGATGAAAGGAGAACTGCTGCCGCGGAAGCCGCGATTCCTACGCAGATGGTCGATACATCAGGCTTAATATGGTTCATCGTGTCGAGAATGGCGAGCGCTGCAGAGACAGACCCTCCAGGAGAATGAATGTAGAGTTTGATATCTTTTTTAGGGTCTTCAGATTCAAGGAAAAGGAGCTGGGCGATGATAATGTTCGCCATGTTGTCATCGATAGGCTCACCCAAGAAAATAATTCGCTCCTTCAGAAGTCGAGAGTAAATATCATATGCTCGCTCGCCGAACTGGCTTTTTTCGAGAACGGTAGGAATAAGGATGGTCATAATGATCAAAAATTATTGATGAATTGCTCATCACTAGTAAATAGGGAAGTTGTGAAGATTGCAAGCTAGGCTTCTGCGCACTTCTCTAGAAACTCAACAACCAGACGGTTTGTTTCAGTGTATACCACATAGTTCCGCAGCTGTTCTACGTCAGTCTCAGGGTACGCTCTCTTGAGCCCCGCAACATGCACATCAATATCTTCTTTAGAGGGGGCGATGCTTTCGTTTTCGCCAATTGCATCAAGAATGAGTTGGGTTTTGGCCCGCTTTTCTCCATCAGGACGCCACTCCTTTCGAAGCTCTTCTTCGGTTTTTTTTGCGTGCTCAAGATATCCTTCCCATGTCCCGCCAACTTGTGCGATATCTCCTTTAAACTGATCAATCATGCGAGATACTTCTCCATCAATAACGACATCTGGAAGCTCGAGCGTTGTTTTTGCAGCAACAGCTTCAAGGATCGCATTTCTTCGCTTGTCTTTCGCCTTCGTAAGTTTTTCTTCTCCAATTTGGGTTCTGAGCTTCGCTTTGAAGTCAGCAATGTTCTCAAATTTTCCCAGTGTTTTGACGTATTCGTCGGTAAGCTCGGGAAGTGGGGGAGTGTTTTTGTGATCAGGATCTTTTTCATGATCATGTCCTTCGTGTGCACGCATTTCAAGAATGCGTGTGATTGTTTCTTCTACCTCTTTATCTGTAACCTCCGTATCTTCAAGAGACGAGTGTTTTTTTGCAATTGCCTTAAAATCAGGAAGTGCCACTGTTGGAAGTACTGCCGTGGTTAGACGAAATTCAAGAGGATTGCCTTTCGCTATTTTTGTGAGTTCAACCTTCGGTCTTCCCACAGGATGGATCTTCTTTTCTTTTGCAATAGCAGCGTATGCATGAGAAACCGCAATTTCTGCCATAGATTCTAAAATCGCATGTTCTCCAAGGCGCTGAACAAGCACTGATTCAGGAATCTTGCCTTGGCGGAATCCATCGAGACGCACATCTTCATTGAGTTCTTTGACTGCTTGCGCACGGTGTTTTTCCCATTCTTCGACAGGAAGCGAAACGGTAATTTCGACCATGCTTTTGGGAAGTGACTTGAGTGTTGCGTTGTGTGTTGCTGACATATCGCGTCATATTACTCAAGGGGGGGAAAGGATGCAACTTTACGCATCAACCGTTCTCAATATAACAAAACGAAGCCTTTCGGCTTCGTTTTATAACTAAAGACTATTCTCTCTGCGCTAAATAGCATTGAGATCAGCGACCATGCTATCGAGATCGGTAGCATTGAGGTCTTTCTCAATGTCCGACACCGAAACACTGGTTCCTTGGACCGTGTTTGGGTCCACATCACTTTGGGCAACCGGCTCAGATGCTGTTGGGACTGACGTTCCAACATTTTCTGGTATCGCCTGAGAGGCCTTCATGCTGTTCATGAGATAATATCCCCCCGCAAGAAGTCCTAGAATGATAATGACAAGCAAAACTACCCCCGCAACACCCTTTTTTTCTGGTGCTGGTTGGAACACTGGTTGTGCTTGGGGTGTTGTTCCAACTGGTTGATTTGTATTTTCTGGATTCATAGCATTGTGACAATATGATGATTAAGGTGTTGTTGTGCTATTTCCCGGGTTTTGTGAAGTCCCGCTTCCCACACCTCCCTTTGCTTTCAATGCACTAATGGCATCCACAAGAGCTTTGTGCGCATCCATAATTGCATTCTTTGCTTTCTCCATTGCATCTTTCACTGTTTGGCGTGTTGTGTCGGTCATTTGTCCTGTGCTCGTTCCGGTGCTTGATGGTTTTGCTGCATCAACTGCTGCGATAGCTTCTGCGACGGCGCTCTTTGCTAGAGAAATCTTTGATTGTGCTGTGACAAGCAGAGCATCAACGTCTGAAGTGTCGATTCCTTTTTCTTTGAATTTTGCTACAGCCTGCTTAAGACGTTCTTCGATTTTATCGAGGCGCTCGATCGCATTGTTCATCCGCTCTCCTGCCATTTTGATAAAACTCTTCGCTGCTTCCATTTCTCGATCCATTTTTCCATCCTTAAGCATCTTCATGCGCTCGAGCATTTTGGGTGTTCCAGAACACATCATCGGCTTAGTCCCAGAACCCATTCCAATCATGGCACGCGTTCCAGACGCATTCATCATGCGATCTTTTATTCCGGGTGGAATCGGCTTTCCACTCGTGCCGTTTTCCATACGTATTTTCATCGCATCCTTCATTCCTTGAGGAGGAAGTTTGGGGGTGCCGCTGGCGACTCCATTGGCAGCACGTTTTTCCATCATGTTTTTTATGACAGGCTGGCCTGGAGGGAGCCCATTGAGTCCTGTGGGTCGAGGAGGCTTTTGTCCTGATCCTGAAGCCCCAGTGTCTCCAGTAGTAACTGGTTCACTCGTGACGCTAATATCTGCGGTTCCTCCTGTGTCTTCTGCAAGTGCAAAAGCAGGCACTCCAATGAGAAGTGCTACGAGGAGAAACCAAGGTGTAAATGTCTTCATAGTGTGAAGAGTTTCTTGGGTGTAAACGATTAAGTTGTGGGGAGGGGCACACGGATGCGGAGATGTTCGCAGTCCTGCCGTGGATTATAGCAGAAAGAGAAGTGTTGGGGATTTTTTATTCAGTATTGTGCAAATAGCTATTCTGTGTTATAATACAATATGGTCAGGGTACATTAGAGAAAAGGAGAAAAAACATGGCCAAGAAGGCCAAGTTGTCTCGGAGGCCAAGAAGGCCAATCTTTCCGGAGCCAACAGAAATGATGGCTCTCTTAGAAGAAATGAGGCGACAACGCCTCATGAGGCAGCAAAACACCAAGACCCGTACACATTAGTGTACGGGTTTATTCTTTCCTAGGTCACTGGCGATTTCTGCGTTCTCGATAAGAAAATGCAAAGAGAGCTTGAGCTCGGCAAGTTTTTTTAGAGTTTCTTCTCTTTGTGGGTCAGGGGTCGTGAGCTTGAGGCGCATGAGCTTTTTGTGATACTCAAGAGGATCTTGTGTGTTTCTCAAATCAGCAATGATGTGTTCAGTATTGAGCGATCTCATATATCCCGACTCATCATATTGGCCAAGTGTTTGTTCAATGAGGAATGATGTGTCCTGGAGAAGTCTTCTTGTGGCTCCTGGATGTTCCGGAGAGCCTAAGAAAAATTCAGTATACGATTCTTTGAAATGTTGAAGGTCGCGAACGCTCATCGCATTTCCATTTTGGACTATATCAGGCTGGGTTTCACTCAGAAACGCTAAAAGCATTTGAGGATCTGTTTTAAGAATGAGTTTAGGTGGTCCTGAAATCCCCAGCTCTGAAAGTCGTGGTGGTCCTGATGTGTCTTTCTTTCTCCTCCAATAAAATAAGATATCTGAAAATTTTCCACCGCTACGCTTTAATGCGTTTGCTCTATCGCGAACTTTTCCCTCTGCGTTTGTTTTTGACGTGACATCAAATACAAAATGTTTGGTTTGTGGTTTTAACACATCAGTATATCGTCTGATCGGGTGCCCCCGCATTTCATCTGCGCTTCGTAGAGCATCGGCAATATTGATACTGACAATGAAATCAGAAAATCCTCCTGCACGATCTTCTTCTTTAGCGGTTTGGCTAATTTGCACCTCGGCGCCTCGACCAAATATCTGGAACCTGTTCGCAATCATTGGGAGAACCTCAGCGATATCTGCGAACGCACCATGCGGACGATTCTCATAGAATTTTTTGCGTTCACCCGTATCTTCTTGTCGGGTATTTCCTTGCTGAAGGACCGATGACACTGCCCCCCATTTCTTTGGATCTTGTTGATAGATGGGGAAAAGCGGCTCTGCAACATTTTTATACTGACTCATGTTGTGAGAATGACCCAGCGAGAGATAATATCGTGCTGCTTTTTCGACGTGTTCATCTGTGATTGTGCCCCAATCTCCATCTTGTAGTCCTGCTCGTAATTCGCTCACAGGAACAGTAAAAAAACTATCAACGAGCTTTTCCCGTTGCTCTCCTTGGTGACTAACAAAAGTGCCACGAAGTATCTCTGGAGTATCGATACCTGTTCCTGATATTGAATGATGGGATATGTCTGTCGTACTGAGTTCAGCACCATCTGATCCTGCGGGACCTTCGAGTCTTGGCATATAGCATGAGTATAACAAAACCCCTTTCGTGAGAAAGGGGTTGTTATTACTTCTTTTTATACAGTTCAATAGATTTTGCGAAATCCTTTTTGGCTTCAGCTGCGTTTCGCCATTCGCCAACCTCGACCTTCTTCTTTTGGAGATCCTTATATACCTTAAAGAAGTGCTTAATCTCTTCAAGGATGTGGGGTTCGACATCACCGAGATCCTTCACTTCCTTATAGCGAGGGTCAGATGTTGGTACCGCAAGAACCTTGGCATCTCCGTCTCCACCATCAATCATATCGAGGACACCAATGGGTCGGGCCTCAACAAGGCATCCTGGAACTAGTGCTTCATATCCAAGCACGAGGACATCGAGCGGGTCACCGTCGTCCCACAGTGTCTGGGGGACAAAACCGTAGTTTGCGGGGTAGTGCATTGGCGAATAAAGCACACGGTCGAACTTGATGAGACCGGTCTCTTTGTCGAGCTCATACTTCACGCGCGATCCCATAGGAATCTCGATAATGACGTTCATTTCCTCAGCGATTCCTGGAGCAACATCTTTCAAAATATTCATAGACGTATGTGTTATCGATGATTATTATTCTTCGTTTGCCTCTTTGTCAGCAGCTTTGATTTCATCTTCTGCTGTGCCGCCGGTTGAGGATTCCATGTGTTCTGTCTCGGTTCCCATTTCATCTCCGACGATCTCACCACCTTCAGCTTCGCCAGCCTCTTCTGTGGCTACGGGTTCTGATGAGCGAATATCGATGCGATATCCTGTGAGCTTTACAGCAAGGCGGGCATTCTGTCCTCCGCGACCAATGGCAAGCGAGAGTTGTTCAGGGAGCACATCAACAGTTGCACGCTTCTCTTCTTCGTTGATATCAACTTTCTGCACTTTTGCAGGAGAGAGAGCATCAGCAATAAACTTCGCTGGATCTGGCTCCCACTCAACAACATCAATTTTTTCTCCACCAAGTTCAGAAATAACCGTTGCGACACGTACTCCACGCTGACCAACGCAGCTTCCTACGGGGTCAACATGTGGATCGCTCGATGCGACAGCGATTTTCGTGCGACTTCCTGCTTCACGTGCAATCGATTTGAGCTCTACGACACCACTAGCCACTTCTGGCGCTTCCATAGCAAAGAGTGCACGAATGAAATCAGGATGTGAGCGAGACAAGCGAAGAATGACGCCTGACGGAGTTTCTTCAACGAGATAGAGATATGAACGAATACGCTCACCTTGGCGGAAGCGCTCTCCAGGAACTTGGTCATCGTGACCGATGATGCCGATTGCACGACCAAGATCGACGAAAATTGTTCCACGCTCAATACGCTGCACGATGCCTGTGACAATTTCTTTTCCACGCTTCCCAAACTCGTCGAGTACGCTTGAGCGTTCCGCCTCGCGAATTTTTTGGATGACCACCTGCTTTGCTGTCTGCGCTGCGATGCGACCAAAATCATCTTGTGTATCAAGAGGGAAGGAAATTTCTTCATCGAGCTCAACATTCTTTTTGAGGAGCTTTGCATCGCTAATCAATATATGTCGTTCTGGATTGAAACGTACGCGTTCATCAGGCGCTTCTCCTTCTTGAGGCTCAACCGGAGTGTCTTCTTCTCCCTCTTCGACGAATCGTACACGTGTCTCGTCAACAACTTTTTTGACCTGCTCGAACTCGACTGCGCCGGAGTTCATATCGAGCTTGGCGCGAATCATTTGATCTTTCTTTCCGAAATCTTTTTTGTATGCGGCAGCGAGGGCGGCTTCAATGGCCTCGAAAATCTTTTCTTTGGAAATTCCGCGCTCTGCTTCGAGCTGCTCGAGGGCGGATTTCATGGCTTTAATATCTAACATACGTGAATATCTTATGAATAAACGTTACTGAGTAATGAGGTCTCATGGTAATCCAAGGGAGTGTCGGGAAGTGGACGAAATGAGAAAAAGAAACAAACAAACTTGTGTTTTGTCGTCACTTAGTGAAAAAGAAAATACATGTTCTTTTTACTCTTCGTTAGACAAAATAAACCGCTATCCTTTATGGATACCGGGTAATGGCATCATACTACTATAGCTAGCCCCCTCTCGTATACTTGACAATAATATAAAATCGTGTATAATGTCAACCAGAAGGGAAGAGTGTTTCTTCCCAAAAGGAGTTCCGAAATGGCCAATGGAAATCAGAAGAAGGGCAGCCCGTGGAAGGCGCTTGTCTCCACCCCCTGGCGAGTCGCCGGGACCGGGCTGGTGACAGCCTATTTCGTGGGGATGGTCCATCCTCCCTTCCTCACCTGGTTCCTGAACCAAGTACTGGCGCCGGTGGCCATGATCCTGATCATCCTCTATGGAATCAAGGTCATGTTCAAGTAGGGCAAAGGGGTGAGGCGACCACCTGGCAACAAAATAGTCGCGACTGCTCAAGCGAACCAATCGCTTGAGCACTCTATCGGATTCGTGATCTGTTGATCGTGAGTCCGTAGGGCAGAACGCTTGCAAAGAGGATTTTCAATGAAGAAGAAGGGTATGACGGAAGAGAAGCGGATCAAGAAGGAAAAGGAGCGGGCACACCGCTTCGCCAAGCACTCCTATACCTTCGGAGAAAGTTTCCGGACAACCTTGCCGTCGCTGGACGACTACGACCGTAGTCCGGACAGTGACCGCTGGGATCGGTTGGGCGATCATCACCCGACCATGAGTCTCTGAACAACATGGAGTGCGGCTACCACTCGACACCAAAATTGTAGCTCACAGCACAGTCACATGACTGTGTTTTTTTGTAAGAAACTCCTCACCCAAGCAAAACCTGGGTGAGGAGGATTTGCATACAGTCGAATGTGCGGGCGGCAAGATGCGGGCGACGTACAAGAGTGTATGCAGACAGAGGAGTATATCGAATGCGTCTCACTTGGCAAGGTGGAGAATCTTTGTCCGCATTATGGAAATGTCATATATAATAGGGGAAGTTTGAAATCATGCTCGTCCAAGATAATAAATTAAAGAAATTCATCATTGATTCGGGGCTTGCTTCTCGGGCGGAGGTAGAAGCTGCAGAAAAAGAGGCCGAAGAAGAAGGCCTTGGTGGAGTTGGTGATGTGCTTGTGAAGCAGGGAAAATTTTCGCAAGATGATTTGCGACGTATTCAGGCGCACGTCCTCGGAGTCCCCTTCGTTGATCTTAAGGGACAAAAAATTGATTTTGGGATTCTCTCCCTTGTGCCAGAGCCTATTGCTCGTCGACACAACGTCGTCGCATTCAGAAAGTCAGAAGGGGGACTAGAAGTTGCAATGCTTGACATTGGCGATCTTGAGGCAATTAACTTCATCAAAAAGAAGGTTGGACTCAAGATTCTCCCGCGCCTCACTGACCAAGCTTCAATCAAAGGGGTACTCCTGCAATATCAAAAGTCTCTGAAGGCAGAGTTCGGTGACATCATCCAAAAAGAGGCTGGGCAGATGAAAATGCTTAAAGAAGGAGAAGAGGCAGATGTGTCAGCTGGTGATCTGAAAAAGATGGCAGAAGATCTCCCTGTCGTACGCATCGTCGACACGCTTCTCAACCACGCGATCATTCAATCAGCATCAGATATTCATATCGAGCCAATGGAAAATCAGCTTCTCGTGCGATATCGCATCGACGGTCTTCTTCATGATGCGATGGTGCTTCCAAAAGACACTGCTCCAGGAATCACTGCACGCATTAAGGTGCTTTCGAATTTGAAGCTTGATGAAAAACGCCTACCACAAGATGGGCGGTTTAAGATTGAGATGAATGGTGAACAGGTATCATTTCGCGTGTCGACACTTCCAACACATCATGGAGAAAAAACCGTTATGCGTCTTCTTCGAGAGCAATCTTCAGGTGGGCACACACTCGAATCACTCGGGTTTCATGGTGCGGGACTTGAGGCAATGCATGAAGCGATGAAGCAGCATGTTGGAATGATTCTTGTGACTGGCCCTACGGGAAGCGGAAAGACTACAACACTCTATACAGTGCTTGATATTTTGAATCAGCCCGATGTAAATATTTCAACTGTTGAAGACCCCATTGAGTACCAAATGCCTCGGATTAACCAGACTCAAGTGAAACCAGAGATCGGGCTCACGTTTGCCGCAGGGCTTCGGTCGCTTTTGCGACAGGACCCAGACATGATCATGGTGGGGGAAATTCGTGATGGAGAGACAGCGTCACTTGCTATCAACGCTGCGCTTACTGGCCACCTCGTGCTTTCGACGCTCCACACCAACTCCGCTGCAGGAGCCATTCCACGCTTTATTGATATGGGAGGAGAACCATTCCTTCTTGTTTCAACCGTGCGAGTGGTCATCGGCCAGCGCCTCGTTCGTCGTCTCGTTGGAAAAGAAAAAATGACATTGACCAACGCGGAAATTGAACAAATCGGAAAACACGCCGACCTCGATCTGGTGATGAAGAGCCTCAAGCAAGAGGGGATCGTCCCAAAAGACGCAGATTGGAAAGATGTCCCATTTTATAAACCAAAACCAGCTCAAGATAGCGAAGATGGATTTAAGGGTCGCATTGGTATCCACGAAATTTTGTCTATTTCTCCAGCAATTCGGGAATTAATAAACCGCAACGCAACAACAGAGCAGATTGAAGCACAAGCGCGTAAAGAGGGAATGCTGACGATGCTCGAAGACGGTATTTTCAAAGCGGCACTCGGGCATACAACAGTGGAAGAAGTATTCAGGGTTGTCTCGGAATAATTTGTGCGCATTGTGTATTTCTCTCTTCGCAAGTCAAGACACGAAGGAACCAAGAAAAAGCCCGGGGTCTTCCCCGGGCAAAATCAGTCTCTGTTTATAAGGAGAATCATGACGAGCAGCAGTAATGCCACTGCGGCCATATCTCACCTCCTACTGTTGGTCGGCATCCGTACTTGGTGTGGCCGGATCATCCTGGGCGGGCTGCGCTTTCACGAATTCGGCTATGCGCTCGACTCGTGCAGCATCTGCCCGCCTTTCGTCGATTTCGTTCCCGTCGAGCATGGCCATGAGGCCAAGGAGGAGGAGGACGATCCCTATCGCAAAAAACTCTGAAACACAAATCCTCATCACGGCTCCTTTAATAAAATGAACAGAGACATATTTTACTCCAAATAATATGCTTTGTCAAGTCATTTTGTGACAAAATAATGGCTTTACGAGGCCTTATTCCTGGTTGTCCTCCCTACACTCATATATAATAGTACTCAAGTTCTTTTATGCCGGTGTATTCATACAAAGCAACCACTGCTGAGGGGGCGACTGTTGAAGGGGTCGCAGAGGCCAAAGATAAATTTGATCTTGCGCGTAATATGCGCACAGAGGGCAAAAACCTTCTCACGGCAACAGAAAAATCAAGTCGCGGATGGAATATGGACAAGATTAACGCGATGCTTTCGCGCGTTGTCCTTCGTGAGAAGATTGATATGACAAAAAATCTCGCCACAATGATTGAGGCGGGGGTCTCCGTTGCTCGTGGTCTTCAGATTCTGCTTAAGCAAACAAAAAATCCTAAACTTATTCAGATTTATCGATCGCTCTCTGATGATATTCAAAAAGGAACTCCTTTGTCTTCAGCACTAGAGAAATATGATAGCGATTTTCCTCCTGTCATGACTGCGATGATCCGTGCGGGAGAGGAGTCAGGCTCCCTCGTTGACTCCTTAACCGTTGTTGGCTCGCAGATGGAGAAAACGTATGTCCTTCGGAAAAAAATTAAAGGGGCGATGATCTATCCAGCAGTCGTTCTTGTGGTCATGATTATTGTGGGTGTTCTCATGATGCTTTTCGTGGTTCCAGGTCTTGCTTCAACATTCAAAGACGCAAACATGGAACTCCCTCCGCTTACGGCAGCAGTAATTTCGATTTCTGAATTCATTCAGTTTCATGGAATTATTGCACTGCTTATTGTGATGGTCATTGTTGGCGCAATGGTCTTGTTTAAACGCACGCCGTTTGGGGCAAAATCCATTGATTATGTTTCTACACGGGTGCCTGTGTTTGGGAATCTTGTGAAAGAATATAATGCTGCTCTTATTACGCGTACGCTCGCATCGCTCATTGCTGCGGGGGTTGATATTGTGCGAGCAATTACCATTACACGAGATGTCGCAGAAAATGTCTTCTATAAGGCCTCACTCACGTATGCTGAAGACAATATTCAAAAGGGCGTTCCGCTCTCAAAGACTTTTGTTGATCACCCAGAGCTCTATCCTGTGATGGTGGGGGATATGATGGAGGTTGGCGAAGAGACAGGCAGATTGTCAGATATGCTTAAAAAAATCGCTGCATTTTATGAGGGAGAGGTTGATAATGCGACAGCCGATCTTTCAAAACTGATCGAGCCACTCCTGATGGTCGTGATTGCGGCATTCATTGGATTGTTTGCTTATGCAATGATTACTCCAATGTACGGTATTCTCAACACCATATAAAACGCTCGAATGTATATGAAGAAGTTTTGTTCACCATACATTCCTCACTCGCACCCACGTGACACTTTTCAAAAAGGTTTTTCGATGCTCGAGTCTGTATTGGGCATAGGCTTGTTTGTGATGATCACGTTCTCTCTTTACACCACATGGACACGAATGTTTGAAACGATTCATGCAAGTCAGTCACGTGTGGTGGCATCTGAACTTGCGAATGAGCAATTTGAAATTATTCGCAATATCCCATTTGCCCAAGTGGGGACTCTATCTGGAATTCCATCAGGCGTGCTCCCGTCCACACAGACTTTTACGAGAAGCGGATTGACATTTATGACCACCACGACCGTACGCAACATTGACCAACCTTTTGACGGAACCATTGGTGGTTCTCCAGACGATCTTTCCCCAGCAGACAACAAGCTGGTCGAACTTGAGGTCATGTGTACGAGTTGTAAAAATTTTCGCCCAACCATTTTTTCAACCTGGGTTGCTCCAAAAGATCTTGAGGGCGCATCAACAAACGGGGCATTGTTTGTTCGCGTGATGGATTCGGGCGGTTTACCCATTCAAGGGGCAGATGTACATGTCGTTAACACATCTCTTGTTCCTGCCGTGAGTGTGTATGACATCACCTCAACATCTGGAATGCTTCAGATTATTGACGCTCCACCGTCAGTGATGTCGTATCAAGTTTCTGCAAGTAAATCTGGGTATTCTTCTGATCAAACCTACGGAGCGCCAACCACAACGAATCCCGTGCTCCCACACTCTACTGTTGCGGTACAGACAGTCACGCAAGTCACTTTATCAATTGATCGTGTGTCCACGATACATTTTTCATCGGTGACCCCATCGTGCAGCGTTGTGCCAAATGTTGGAGTGAGTATGCGTGGAACTAAGCTCATTTCAACCACCCCTGACGTGTATAAGCATGATGATTGGTTTTCTACAGGAGCAGGAACACTGACACGTAATGATGTCGAGTGGGATAATTATTTCATTACTGCCTCATCAGGAACTCATGATTTGGCTGGTGTCATGCCTCTCTCTCCCGTATCGGTTACTCCAGGATCTGTGCAGGATATCCAGTTGATACTGTCACCAAGAGCAGCAAAGAGTGCGATGGTCACAGTGAAGGATGCTGGGACAGGACTCCCTATATCCGGAGCGTCTGTCACCCTTGATCTTTCTGGTGCATCGTCGACCCTGCTTACCGGTCGAGGGTTTCTTCATCAGACAGAATGGTCTGGTGGTGGGGGACAATCGTTGTACACTGACGAGACTCGATACGCATCTGATGATACAAATGTTGATGTGAGCTCTGTCCCAGGCACAGTGAGACTTCTTGATAGTTTCGGCACATATGCACCATCCGGCACACTCGAATCCTCAACATTTGATACAGGATCAGCAAGTAATTTTTATCAACTCACATTTCTTCCTCAAACTCAACCATCCGAAACGGGGGATAGTGTAAAGTTCCAGATTGCAACAAGCAACTCCACATCTTCTTGGGTCTATTTGGGCCCGGACGGTACTGCAGGAACCTACTACACGGCAACGACTTCTGATATCAATGCCGTCCATAACGGAGACCGGTATTTCCGCTATAAAATGTTTCTCTCGACCGCCTCTTCCACCCTCACCCCAAGTGTGTCCGACGTCATGTTTACATTCACATCATCGTGTACTCCCCCAGGACAAGTGCTTTTCCAATCTCTTGCGAACGGAACATATGATGTGACGGTATCAAAAACCGGATACTCAACCTTTGTCGACACAATGACCGTTGATGCAAGTACGCCTTGGCAAGAAAAGCAGGTCACACTCACACCGTAATTCTATGAAACGTTGCATATATCGTCATGTGAAATTATCCCAGGGTGTTACACTTGTTGAACTCATCGTTGGTGTTGCAATTTTTTCTCTCATCGGTCTGGGGCTTATTTTTTTCCAACGCACGGTTGTTTGGACGACAAAAACCGCTCAGACGAATCTTGTTGTTCAACAACAAGTTCGTCGCACCCTTAATACATTTAGTGATGAGTTAAGATCAGCAAAACCATCTGCGTCAGGTGCTTATGCGATCGAGTCTGCGGCAACAAGTTCCATTGTCTTTTTTTCGAACATTGATACTGCAACGGACACTGAACGAGTAAGATATTTTCTCGCCACCTCATCAACCTCAACCCTCTATGATGTTATAAAAAGAGGAATCATTAAGCCAACAGGCACGACATATAACTCTGCGAATGAGATTATTTCGACCATAGCAACAAATATCAAGAACACGTCATCAACTCCATTACTGACCTATTTTGACGAAGGGTATGCTGGGACGTCTTCAGCACTCGCGCTTCCTGTGAATATTTCTGCCATTAGGCATGTCCAAATGAATATCATCATTCAGGAGTATGTAGGCAGGGGGACAAGTACCCAGGCGTATACGACTCGTGCATCAGTCCGAAACCTCAAAGAGAATTATTAATTGCCATTGAATTCCCCCTATCGCTCGTTAGGACTTGTATGTCATAATGACGTGAGGAAAGGTATGTTGTTGTTTTCACGGCACAAAAGAGAAGGAATACGTGGAGCGATCCTTGTTCAGGTTCTTGCTTTTTCTGCGATCGGCATCATCATTCTTGCTGGAATGGTGAACTGGACAAACACGACGCTTCGCATGGCTGTGAAGGCGGAAAATAAATCTCGAGCATTACAAGTTGCTGAGGCAGGAATTGAGTATTATCGATGGCACTTAGCACATGATCCAACAGATTTTCAGGATGGGACAGCAACATCTGGTCCGTATGCGCATAATTTTTATGATGCTGGTGGAAATGCTATTGGGCGTTTTATACTCACGATCACTCCACCTCCTGTCGGGTCAACACGAGTATATATTCAATCAGCTGGGGCTATGTTTTCAGATGTTACCGCAACCCGCACGCTTCGAGTGCAGCTAGGAAAACCTTCATTTGCAAAGTTCGCCGTTCTATCAAATACAGATTATATGTCTATTGGTGCTGATATCTATGGCCAAATGCACTCGAACGGAATCATCGATCTCAATGCTGGGACTGCCTATAATATCGTGACAAGTTCACGGTATACAGGAACGTCTACGACGTCAGGAAATTGCAACGGCACCAATACCTGTTGGGGCGTCACATCGTTTGCGAGTCCTGCAGACAATCGACCGCCCACTGGTTTGAATACCACCACATCGCGTTTTACTGCGGGTCGGTCTGTCGGAGTTCCCGCAATAGATTTTGCGGGGATCACCTCTGATCTCGCCCAATTAAAAACAGATGCTCAAGCAGATGGGCGGTATTATGCTGCATCGGGAGGCTTGGGATACCACATAGTTCTTCAGACGAATGACACGTTTGATATTTATCGAGTGGATACTCAAGCAACGGGGGGTGGGGCATGTAATGCATATGTGTGGTGGACATATCCAAGTTGTCCAACATCGGCAAATTCAAAATGGAGTATTAATACCCAGACACTTATTGGCAACGATGTTCCGTTTCCCAATAATGGCATTATTTTTGCTGAAGACCATGTTTGGGTGAACGGAACGATCAACACCGCTCGTGTGACCATTGTTGCTGCTCAGCTTCCTGATCCTGGTGTTGGCCTTCGCAAAAACATCATAGTCAATAACGATCTTTTGTATACGAATAAAGATGGGCAAGACGTCATTGGCCTCATTGCACAGGATAATTTTTGGGTGGGGCTCATTAGCGATAATGATCTTGAGATTGATGCGGCGATCATCGCCCAGAATGGACGCGTGAGCCGCTATGCATACGGGGCATCGTGTGGGGGGTATCAAACAAGAAACAACATTACATTTTATGGAATGTTTGCTACAAACCAACGCTATGCTTACGGCAATCTTGGCTCAGGTTGCTCACCGGGTATCGGTTTATCCGGATATCAAACTTCGCGTACGTATATTTATGATCCCTATCTCCTCTACGGTCCCCCACCATCTTTCCCACTTACAACAGATGATTACCAAATTCTTTCTTGGGAAGAATTATAATTTCTATCCCAGCTTTTCCACGATGTAAGTATCCAGTGGATGTCAGCAGCATCCACACGTATGACTATCGAGTAAGGTATACTAAAGAATCATGACCAAACTCATCATTGGAAATTGGAAAATGTTTCCTGGGACTCTTAAAGAGGCTAAGACGTTAATGACTGCTCTTGCTAAAAGTGCGAAGGGGGTTCGGTCAACAGTCGTTGTGTGCCCACCATTAGCATATCTTGGAGCTTTTGCTGCGAAGCAGGGAGGAATTCGTCTTGGCGCACAGAATCTCTCTCTGTTTTCTGGTACAGGCGCACAGACTGGGGAAGTCTCACCAGAGATGATTGCTTCAATCGGAGCACAGTATGTTCTCGTGGGTCATTCTGAGCGCCGTGCTGCCGGAGAGAATGAAGAAATTATTGCACAAAAAGTTCGAATTGGTATTGACGCTGGACTCACGATCGTCTTGTGTGTTGGCGAAAAAGAACGTGACGCTAGTGGTGCGTACTTTACTACTATTCGGGGACAGCTCCGTAGCGCACTCGAGACGCTTCCGTCAGGGAAATCAAAAAATATTGTTATTGCATATGAGCCAGTGTGGGCAATCGGGGCAAAGGCAAAAGGGGCAGCAACTCCAGAGTCTGTGCGTGAGATGACCGTGTATATTCGGAAAGAACTGACAACACTTTTTGGGAAATTTGGACGCGGGATTCCGGTGCTCTATGGAGGTTCTGTTGATGAAAAGAATGCGAGCACATTTCTTTCCGTGAGCGGTGCAGATGGACTTCTCATTGGACGCGTGAGTCTCGAGCCTGCACGTTTCCTCGCTATTGCAAAAGAAGCTGGAAAACTATGAGTCACACGCAAACGATTGATGAACTTAAAGATGTAGAAGGTAAGCGTGTTCTCGTTCGCCTAGATCTCAATGTCCCTATGAGTGATGGGAAAATCCGAGACCCTTTTCGTATTGACGCCGCTCTTCCATCGGTAAATCTTCTTCGAGAGAAAGGTGCAAGGGTCATTATTGTGAGCCATATTGGGAAAGATGGTTCTAGCTCGCTTCGTCCGGTTGCAGAGTATCTCAATACACAGTTCCCTGTGACGTTTCTTCCCAAGATTGATGTTCCTCGCAATCAAGATGCTATGAAGTCAATGCGCGATGGTGATGTGGTATTACTAGAAAATCTTCGTTCGCATAGAGGCGAAGAGGGAAACGATATTGCCTTTGCAAAACTCCTTGCCTCATATGGTGACTATTATGTCAGCGATGCGTTCTCGGTCGCACATCGGAAGCACGCATCGGTAGTGCTCGTACCAACACTTCTCCCATCTGCAATGGGCATTCAATTTAAAAAAGAGATAGAAAACCTTTCTCAAGTGCTTCGCCCAAAACACCCTTTCCTCTTTATCCTTGGTGGAGCAAAGATTGAGACAAAGCTTCCACTTCTTAAAAAATTTCTCCCGCTTGCAGATACCGTATTTGTTGGTGGTGCTCTTGCAAATACTCTCTTGTCTGCACAAGGCCATCCTATTGGATCGTCTGTGTACGATAAAGATACAGGGGATCTCACAAGTGTTATTGCGTCTCCGTCACTCCGTACTCCTGATGACGTGGTGGTGCGTCGAAAAGGGAAAGCTCATACAGTCCCGAACCAACGTGTTGGGATGAGGGATGTTATTGTTGATGTTGGGCCAGGATCAATCAAGGCACTCCAAGACACAATCTCTCACGCCAAACTCGTTGTCTGGAATGGGCCGCTCGGATGGTATGAAGAAGGGTTCACTCATGGCACCGAAGCTCTCCTTCGGATGATTGGTGAAAGCTCCGCGACTTCGATTATTGGTGGTGGGGATACTGTCGCGCTGGTTTCCTCACTTAAGCTTGAAGACACATTCACTTTTGTCTCGACTGGCGGAGGCGCAATGTTAGATTATCTCGCGAATGAAACCCTCCCCGGGCTTGAAGTGCTCAAGACCAACTAATCGTTTTTAAGAGCAGCAAGAACTTTTGCTTGGGTTTCCTTGAGGGGGACTTTTGGGTGATCGGGGTGTGCCCAGAGTTTGTACCCATCGTTCTCATGACGGGGAATAATATGAATGTGGGTATGAAAGACCACTTGTCCTGCTGTTGCACCGTGATTAGAATGAACGTTTATGCCAGGTGCTCCAGTCGCTTTTTTGATGGCTGAAGCCATTTTTCTTACGGTTTCCATGGTGTATGCCAAGTCTTCTTGTGAGATCGAGAGAATATTTTCGCTATGTTTTTTTGGAATTACGAGCGTGTGTCCTTCGTTGAGCGGCTTGATGTCAAGAAAACAAAATGTATGTTCATCTTCGTATAACTTTTCACAAGGTATTTGGCCTGCAATGATTTTACAAAAAATACAATTTTCCATATGGACGCATCATAACACGAGGGCGCTGGAGCTCGTGCTACACTAGTATTATGTCCGACACTCTTCTTGAGTACCCTCAGCTTGAGCAGGCGCTTCTCCGTGCTCGTGGGCTTGAAACAAAAGAAGCAATCGAAGATTTTTTCAATCCATCGTACGAAAGCCATATTGGCGATCCTTTTGGGATTATTGATCTTGAAAAAGCTGCAAAACGTATTGTTCATGCAGTGAAAGAGAATGAAAAAATAGTTATCTATGGAGACTACGATTGTGACGGAATCCCGGGCTCAGTGGTCCTCCATGATTTTTTTTCAAAGATTGAATATGAAAACTTTGTAAACTATATTCCGCATCGGCACAAAGAAGGGTACGGACTTCATGCGCATGCCATTGAGCAATTTGCGAAAGACGGGGTATCGCTTGTTGTTACGGTTGATAATGGCATTACAAATGTGAAGGAAGTCGAGCTCGCGAATGCACTCGGCCTCGATGTCATTATCACTGATCACCATCTTCCACAAGCAGTCATTCCTCCTGCATACGCTGTCGTGAACTCAAAGCGGAAGGAAGATACCTATCATGACAATATGCTTTGTGGTGCAGCAGTAGCCTGGAAGCTCGTATGCGGAATACTCAAGATTGAACGGTTTGGAATTAGAGAAGGATGGGAGAAATGGCTTCTTGATATGGTGGGTCTCTCGACGGTTGCAGATATGGTGCCTCTCCAGAAGGAAAATCGTGCCCTAGCGCACTTTGGACTGAAGGTGCTTAGGAAAAGCCAACGACCGGGACTCCAAAAACTCCTCTCCCTCGCACGTCAGGAGCAGCGACTACTAACTGAGGAAGATATTGGATTCACCATTGCACCGCGGATTAACGCTGCCAGCCGCATGGATGAACCCATCAAAGCATTCCATCTTCTTGCAGCGCGAAATCATGAGGAAGCACATGCGCTCGCTGAACATCTCACAGAGCTCAACGATAACAGGAAGCTTGCTGTTGCGCGCATGATGAAAGAGATTCGCGCGCACATGAAGACCCGGGAGTTGCGCGAAGTGGTCGTGGTGGGAAACCCCGCATGGCGCGTCGGTGTCGTGGGTCTCGCCGCAGGAACGCTTGCTGAAGAACTCGGCCGGCCAGTGTTTGTGTGGGGTCGAGAGGGAGGAGAGACGCTCAAAGGATCGTGCCGATCTGAGGGACGCACGAATATGGTGGAGCTCATGGTGGCTGCCGGTGATGCGCTTCTTGAAAAAGGGGGACATGAGCAAGCGGGGGGATTTAGTGTCTCCCATGAAGAGGTTCATACGCTCGAAGACAGACTTGTCGATGCCTACCACTCGCTCTATCCAGAAGGAGTGCCTGAGATGCGCAAGGAAGAGCTGCGCCCAGATTTCGAACTTTCTCCTGAGGAAATCACGACCGACATTACACGTCGTCTCGAACGATTTGCGCCATTTGGTATTGGTAATCCAAAACCACTTTTTCTTTTTCGTGGGGTGACGATTGGAAAAATAAAGTATTTTGGAAAAAATAAAGAGCACCTCGAACTCCTGATAGGACGTCAAGGGATGAAACCCCTCTCTGCAATTGCATTCTTTGGCGCACATACACTTGGTAAAGATCGTGTAGAAGGTGAACGACTGCACATCTTTGCTCATATAGAGAAAAACACATCGCGGTTTGGTGATCCGGTGAGATTGCGGCTTGTCGACTTACAGACGGCGTAATACACTCTTGAGATTGATTCGTAATTGGTAATAATATTTTTTTATGTCGTGGATTTTGTGGACGGACGGTAGCTCGAGAGGAAACCCGGGCCCAGGCGGATGGGGAAGTATTGTTGCAAGTACAGACCACGTGGAAGAAATAGGTGGCGCAGGAGGTCAGACGACAAACAATCGCATGGAGCTCACATCGCTCATTGAAGGGCTCCGCAAAATTCCTTCGGATGCTGAACTGAATATTTATCTGGATTCACAATATGTAAAAAAAGGCTCAACAGAATGGCTATCGGGGTGGCAGCGAAATGGTTGGCAAACATCCACAAAGCAGCCAGTTGAGAATCAAGACTTGTGGGAAATTGTTGCGCAACTTCTTCAAGATCGCAAGGGACAAACCGCTTTTCATTATCAGCCGGGGCATCACGGTATTCCAGGTAATGAACGAGCGGATGAGATTGCGACAAACTTTGCAGATGGAAAATCACCGACACTCTATTGTGGTCCTAAAAGTGAATACACAGTTGACCTTGCGCCACAAGAAGTTACTGGAGAGACAAAAACTCGTAAACGTGAGGGTGTTGCTTACTCGTATGTCAGTGTTGTTGATGGTGTGGTCGAAACACATTTTAGTTGGATGGATTGTGAAGACCGTGTAAAAGGGAAAAGTGGTGCTCAATACAAAAAAGTGTTTTCTGCCGAAGAGGAAAAAGCACTTATTGATGAGTGGTCAAAAAAATAACCCCCCATCCTAACTAAGTAGGATGAGGGTAAGATGTTGGCGGGAGATCACTGGTTTGTCTGTCCGAACTGCTCGCAGTGAGAAAGCAGCACAATTGAAAGGAGGATGCGTTACAAACCCACGCAGAAACTTAATTGAATGTTCTAAGTGTACAAATGGGCTGCCTGATTTGCCAGAAATCCAGGCCGCTCGTTGTTCCTTCACAAGACCCTTCTCAGAAGTTAAATATGCTCGTGTTTGGCGAACAATATTTTCTACTGAAGTAGACCAAAAACAGGTTTCGCACCAATAGTACGCATACAATTCTGGATTGATGGGAATGACTTGTGGGTGTGATTCTTTGTTGTTGATATCGGAGTGGCACCACACACAGCTATGTGACCAATATAGAGAATGTCGACGAACGAAAGAATGCATTATTCTTCTCCTGTGGGTTGATGCTCTTTTTGTAGATTGCCAAACATCCAAGAAATCCGCAACCCTTGCATCTTTGTCTCTTTTTCTTAGGATGGGCGCATGGTGAGCACGAAGGCGCTCGGAGCGGTGTTTGCTGCCTTTTCTATTGGTGTAGGCATTTTTTTATCTGGAAATTTTTGGTGGGGGGTTCTCGCCACTCTGATCATTTCTGCCTTTGTTATTTATAAATCCTTAAGACAAAAAGATTTTTCTCCTTGGCTGTTCATCACCCTGTTTGTCCTAATAGCGTTGCTCGGTGTTTGGCGCGGGCAATTGGTCTCTCCGGTGCGCACAAGTGAGGCGGACTGGTTTGTTGATCAAAAAACTGAGGTTATCGGTATCGTCGCGAGTGACCCTGATCGACGGATGGATTCGATTCACTATGTTGTAGAAGTTGAATCAATCGAAGGCATATCTCTTGAGAAAGAAGTGCTTGCGTTGGTGAGTCTTACACGTTATCCGGAATACGGTGTAGGGGAGCGGCTCACATTTTCTGGGAAACTCCAATTCCCAAAAGATTTTGAAACAGATGCAGTGCGTCCCCCGTTCCCGTACGTGAAGTATCTTGCAAAAGATGGCATCGGATATGTTGTGCGCCGCCCTATCGTGGAAAGCAGAGAAGAAAGTGGTAAGCATTCAATCCTTCGAATGCTCTCTGTTTGGAAACAATCAATCTTAGAGAAGGGGCACGTACTCTTCAGAGAACCAGAAGGAGGACTTATTGCCGGGATGCTCCTTGGTGAGCGGCATGCGCTTGCGAAAGATATTCTGGACGATATGCGCGTTGCGGGACTCGTGCATATTATTGTTGTCTCGGGGTATAACATGACGATTGTTGCTGAGTGGGCATCCCGCCTCTTTCGTTTTCTCCCGTTTGTTGCGAGATCAGGCATCGGATTTCTTATTGTCTGGGTGTATGCAGGAATGGTCGCTGGTGGAGCTCCGGTGACTCGTGCGGCGATTATGACGAGCCTCGCACTTTTGGCTCGGACCACAAAGAATTCCGTGCTTGCGCTGCGCCTCCTTTATATTTCAGGGCTCGCTATGGTCATACACAATCCACGCATTGTGCTCGATGATGCATCCTTCCACCTCTCTTTTCTTGCAACATTCGGGCTCATCATTCTCTCGCCAAGAGTGAGTGCGCTTATTCATGCACCAAAAGATAAGACCGACACGTTGCCATGGTGGAAAGAATTATTTTCTGCCACAGTATCGGCACAGCTCATGGTTCTTCCGTACATTCTCTTTTTTTCAGGTCAACTCTCGCCGTATGCGCTTTTTGCCAATCTCCTCGCGCTTCCAATGGTTCCTGTCACGATGGGGTTCTCTACGCTTGCGCTTCTTGTGAGCACCATCTTTCCTTGGCTTGGAGAGGTTCTTGGTGTACTCTCATCCATCCCCGCATGGTGGGTGCTTCGTGTGGGAGCGTGGTCCGCACAGCTTCCCGGAGCAGGGATGCTCTTCCCAATACCGCTCTGGGGGGCACTTCTTCTCTATGCTCTCGGCACTGTTCTCTTTTTGAGATGGCAGCGCAATGGAGTCGATGTATCGAAAGAAAAGCCCAACAATAATGAGCGCAAAGAGGGTGATACCCGCGCCATACCAGCCGAAGATATGAAAACTTTTTCCGAACGTGTATCCAAAGAAGACAAATGCACTTGCCCAAATGAGTGAGGCGATAAGCATTACAAGTGCGAATCCTCCACGATGCATGTTACCGAGCCCTGCCGGGATAGGGATAAACACTTTAATTGCTGGGAGAAGTTTCCCAACAAAAAGGAACCACCAGCCTTTGTGTGCGACTGCCATTTCTACTTTTGTGAGAATCGTGGGATCAAAAAGTTTCCACCTGAACACAACGTCACGACCATATTGACGCACCGCCTCGTAAAGAAGGATATTTCCAATAGTATTTCCAATTGCACCGAGCAAGAGGGCAGGAATCCAAGCAATAGTTCCCTGGGCTACGAAATATCCCACCGCAATGTAGAGAATTTGACTGGATGGAAACGAAATTGCTCCATTGGCAATCATGAGGAGAAAAATTGCTCCATAACTTCCCGCAAGGATCAGTGCCTCAATATCCATAGTGAGTTCTTATTGTATCAGAGTTTTTGTGTCATCTTGCGTAAAGGTGAAATATCGCTAGTGTGTGAAGTGTGAGACGCTCGACGACCATACTCTTCGTCGCGACCATTCTTCTGTGGGGAGCCTTGGGGTATGCATGGTATTCCCATGCACACATGTCGCACGGAGTGCTTACCGTCGCATTCCTTGATATTGGGCAGGGAGATGCCGTGTATATTCGCACTCCAAGTGGAAAGCAGATGCTCTATGATGCAGGCCCTGATGCAGGTGTCGTTCGCAGGCTCTATGAAGTCATGCCAAAAGCATTTCCTTGGAAAAGGAAGTCAAAGACACTCGACATGATTGTCCTCTCACACCCGGACCAGGATCACGTCGCAGGATTTTCTGATGTCCTTCGGAGGTTTTCAGTCAAAGCGTTGATTGATAGCGGATATGAGGGGGAGGTTGAGAATGGTTTTTATAAAGATATTTTGTCCTATGCAAAGACAAAGAATATCCCGATCTTGTGGGGGAGCTCAGGGACAATCATTGATCTTGGTGGGGGAGTACGAGGAGAAATCTTTGCTCCAGAAGGACACTATACTGTCGGTGATACCAATATGGCATCAATCGTCCTCAAACTCACCTACGGGTCCACAAGCGTCCTTCTCTCAGGGGATCTCCCATATCAATCAGAAGATATGCTTGTAGAGAAATTTGGAGATAGACTTCATGCTGATATTTTTAAAGCAGGGCACCATGGATCAAACACAGCAAGTGGTGAAAAACTTCTTCGCAACATGAATCCGAAGTTCATTGTCGTCTCATCAGGACGGGGGAATACATATG
>CAYPEZ010000002.1:10831-39933 GCA_964409985.1 uncultured Candidatus Saccharibacteria bacterium | reverse complement strand
TCGGGATTTTCTCAAAAAGATTGGTTCGAACTTCCGCATTGCCGACCGCACTTTGGTTTTGGATTTCAAAAATGCCTTCAAAATTGCGGAAAAATACCATGCCGAGGCGCGAAGCGCCGAGGCAACCTCTTTCAATTTCGCTGAAAGTGTAATTTGGCGGAGATGAGAGGATTCGAACCTCTGATACGGTTACCCGTATGCCGCATTTCGAGTGCGGTGCCTTCAACCGCTCAGCCACATCTCCAGACAATCGCGGACCCACGCATACTAGCTTATATTTTCTTGATTTTCAACATATTTTGTGTTACTCTCCTCTCCATTGGCCCTATCGTCTAACGGTTAGGACACAAGCTTTTCAAGCTTGGAACCAGGGTTCGATTCCCTGTAGGGTCACAAAAATAATGAGGCAGGCGGAGCGCCTGCCAATTGTGTTTTTGTAGACCCTACAGGGAATCGAGTGAGTCGGGGTCGAGGAAATATCCAAGCGACGGCGAGGATATTATCCGTGACCGATTCTCTACTCCCCCTAGAATTTGTGACTAGGAAAATATATGTTAGTATCCTTTTTACAAGGACGATTAGCTCAGTTGGTAGAGCACAGCATTCACATTGCTGGGGTCACAGGTTCGAGCCCTGTATCGTCCACATGGGGCCTCTTTCTCAGGTCGAGTATTCATCAGACCGCGTGCTTCTCACGGGTTTCCATGCAGTCAAACATGCACTGCGATTTGGTGCGCACATAGAGCAGATTTATACAACTGATACAGAAAAGGCGAAGTCTTTTGTTGAGCAACTTGCTCCAGATGTGAAAGAGTCGTTTTTTAAAATGTGCATCGAGGCAACAAAAGCTGATATTCATAAATACATCCCAGGGCGTCTTCATTGGACCGAGGTATGGGCTATTGCAGCAAAACCTGTGTGTAATACTCAAGATGTACTTCTTGATCATGAAAGATCTTCCCCGCTCGTTCTTCTCGAAGACCCAAAGAACCCGGGCAATCTTGGAGCGAGTATTCGCGCAGCAGCAGCTTTTGGTGCTTCAGGGCTTCTTGTTATTGGCGAAAGTGACCCTTGGCATCCTCGGGTCATTCAAGGGGCATCAGGACTTCAGTATGCGCTCCACATAGGAAGAATTGATACGTTAGACCAATGGGCCGGACCTCTTATAGTCTGCGATCCTGATGGGAAAAATCTTGACCTCGTCGAGGTGCCTCAGGATGCAATCATTCTTTTTGGGAGTGAACGTGAAGGGGTGTCTGATAGCATCTTGCGTCGTGCCGCAGAATCTGTTCGTATCCCTATGCGCAAGGGGGTGAGTAGTCTTAACCTTGCAGTATCTGTAGGGGTTATACTTTCTTCAATATATAAATATAAAGGATGATAAATCCTGATTGCTCGTGTAAGATGAGCGCTACCTATGCGGATACTAGCCATTGAAACAAGTTGTGACGAGACGGCGATTGCTATCGTTGAGGTAGATGGCCCTCGGATAAAAACCCTAGCTAACGAAACGCTTTCTCAGGCGGCGCTTCACAGTGAGTACGGCGGAGTGTTCCCCACGCTTGCAAAACGTGAACACGCAAGGACCATAGCTCCGCTTCTCGAACTAGTGCTCAAAAAAGCGGGGCTCTCACATCACGGAGAAGCACCAAATAAAGAAGTAAGCAAAGAGATTCTCGGTATTCTTTCGCGTGAACCAGAACTTGGGAATGTATTTCTCAACACCATTGGCACCCTTTCTGCACCTGCCATCGATCGGATTGTGGTGACACGAGGCCCAGGACTTGAGCCAGCACTTTGGGTGGGAATCAATGTTGCCCGTGCATTAGGACTTTTGTGGGACATTCCCGTTATCCCAGTGAATCATATGGAAGGGCACATTCTTGCAGCGGTGTTTGATAATACATCGCAATCCTTTGCATCAATGGACTTCCCCACTGTCGCACTTCTCATCTCTGGTGGGCACACCGAACTCGTCCAAATGAATGCCATTGGTAAATATGCGCTTCTTGGTGAGACAAAAGACGACGCTGTTGGAGAGTGTTTTGATAAGGTTGCTCGTATGCTCGGACTCCCCTACCCCGGAGGACCAGAAATTTCACGCCTCGCTCTTCGTGGAAATCCAGGTGTATATCAACTCCCCCGTCCGATGTTACACTCCGGAGACCTCTCTTTTTCTTTTTCTGGTCTTAAAACAGCTGTGCTGTATCTCGTAAAAAAACTTGGGAATCTCACAGAAGAACAAAAAGCAGATATTGCTCGTGAATTTGAAGATGCTGTCACTGAGGTTCTCACCATTAAGTGTGAACGTGCCATTGAGAGTATTGGAGCAAGAGCATTAATCATAGGTGGAGGTGTTTCGGCAAACACACGTATAAGAGAATCATTATCACAGCTTGCACAAAAGAAAGGTGTGACTTTTTTTGCTCCAGAACGTATGCATTCTACAGACAATGCGTTCATGATAGCTCTCGCGGGAGCGCACGCAGAGGGTATTGACGGTGCGCCACTTGATGCTTTCGGAGGATGGAGGATTCACACAGAAAAACACCCCAATACATGAGGTGTTTTTCTGCTATTGAATAACCGATGTATTACCGTAGAGATGTTTGTCGGTTGCGGCGAGCCATGATGAAGCCAAGGCCAAGAATGAGAGCAAAGAGGATGAGCCAAACCCAAAGGGCTCCACGCTCTGTGCTGAGTGCCTTTGCGATACTTGCAGTGAGTGTTGTCGTCGTTCCGAGTACTGTTCCACAAGGAGCGCTGTCTATTGTCGTGGTTGTAACACGCTCAATGTCTTTTTTTCCAACAGTAGGAACTGCTGCAAAGAGGTCACGAAGTGAAAGTCCAAATCCTTTCTTCCCCGTGTATGACTCGTTGGTCTGCTCGCCAGAAGCGATGTCCCCTGTTTGAGGAACAAGTTCTGTCACAGGAGTCTTTGGAGCGACTTCCGATAGATCGATCTTCGCGAGGTCAATGACAGGCTTAGAAACAGGCTTAGAGACTGATCCAACTCCAGAAGATGGTGTTACTGAAAGTGATGGCTGTGTTGTTGGGATGTTGCTGATGTTGACCGACACAGATCCAGTATTTCCACTACGCATTGTTTGAGCATACGCATCGATTTCAAGAAGTTGTGAGGCAGAAAGTGGAAATGCGCGCTGACAATAGATTTCATTAACTTTCTTCTGAGTCGTGTAGTACACATACCCAGTGTTTCCAGGAAGTCCCCATGGTGTGAGCACATCGGTCGCATATTTATCTTGGAATTCGCGGACAGCTTTGTCAGTGGCAAGATCAAATACTCCTGTCACTGCAAGGTTCGTAAATCCTTCGTATTCTTTGAGAAAGCGTTGGAGTTTTGTCACTTCGACGGGATCATTTGAGTACCCGAGGCGGAGGTATTTTTCAAGATACGTACAACTTCCTGCGACTACAGGCGTCACAAGTTCTACTCCAACGACCGTGCTTGCGCCATTGGATGAAACAGGGCGGAAGAACGTCACTGCATTTCCAGGGAGGTTAGTGACAACCATTTCATGGCTTGATGTTGCGACTGAGCTTGTGCTGGTTGTCTCCATGTACCCATACATAGGCGCTGATCCGACCGGGTTCTTTGAAAGGTCTCCATAAACAACGCGGCTATCGGCAAGAAGATTGGTGTTCCAAGTGATCTTTGCTGATGTGGACGAGAGCATAACAAGGCGCTCGTTGAAAATCTGAAGTCCTGGGGCTCCTACGCCTCCACCACTCGTAGCGCCTTGATCTGTCTCGTCATTATCGTTCGAGCTTTCGCATCCAGGATCCTGAGGATAGTCCGCCTTTCCATCACCATCGTCATCTGCGCCGTTAGAACATTTTGGTGGAACTGATCCACCTCCTCCCCCACCACCTGATGGTGGGTTCACAGGAGTAGACACAACAGTAACCGTACGAGTGACTTCGGTGGCAGCAAGTCCCTTTGAATCAGAAACGTTGTAACGAATAGTGTATGTTCCTAGTGTCGCAGTATCGACTGTTCCTGTAGCAACAATGTTCGATGTAATGTTCCCATCCTCAGTATCGGTTGCGGTTGCTCCGAGATCTGTGTATGCGTTTCCAATGACAACTGAGATTGAACTCTCTCCAATGAGGGTAATGATCGGAGCGTTATTCTCATCGTTGTCTGTTGCGCTTGTACATCCTGCATCTGCTGGGAAGTCTATTGACCCATCTCCATCATTGTCTATTGAGTCAGAGCACTGGAACGTCGTTCCTACGGGGACAATATTGACCGTGCGTGTGACTGATACAGAGAGCCCCTTAGAATCAGTTGCTGTATAGGTGAGAGTGTATGTTCCAATGGTATTTATGTTGACTGAACCCGTGACAGAAGGAGTGAGAACTCCATCTTCTGGATCAGATGCTGTGGCTCCTGGGTCCGAGAACACAGTTCCAATGGTAAGCGTTACTGGGTTTTCTCCAACGAGAGTGATGATAGGGGGATTGTTCTCGCTATTATGCTCATCGTTGTCTGTTGCGCTTGTACATCCTGCATCTGCTGGGAAGTCTATTGACCCATCTCCATCATTGTCTATTGAGTCAGAGCACTGGGAGAGCTGGGAGGCTTGGCGGACGTTCCAGGCGACACAATAGTAGGTATTCCCTGAGACTGGGTTCGCAACATAATCAAGATTATCGTAATTATAGATGTCATCAGAACAGTACATTTCAGCAGAAATACTGTTTGAGTTGTCTGGAGTTGCTTCGTGTGTGAAAGGAAGAAACCCAGAAAGAAGTACTTCGCGGACACTAATCACCGAACTGCCGTTTTCCATAACTGGAACCTGCCAAGAAACTGATCCCTGCGCATTTGTTGGTCCAACAGTCATCCAAGGATCGCCTGCCATGTTAATGAAGGCATCGCCAGGATTATATGTGTACCCTTGTGCGTACTGGAACTTCCATCCTTCGGTGAGTGAGCATCCTGGATGAGCAGTGATCCAATCTGTTGCAGTTTGTGCTGTGATACTCCCTGCTCCACCAGTTCCCCAATTTGGAAGATCTGCCTCATTCTGACAGATGATTTTTGTCGCAACAATCGTTGCTGGTGCTGGGGTCGAAGGCGTCCCTCCTTGTCCATTTGTTCCGCCATTATCCGTGCAGGAAGAAGAGGCCTGAGAGCCTTCGTCATCTCCGTGATGGTTTTTTTCATGACTTTCCTTGTCGTCGAGAGAGACATCATCTTGTCCTCCGGTTGTGTTTTCAGAATGTGGTCCATGCTCTCCGTGTTCTGCGACAAAGGCAAGCACGGTCGAGACTGCAGGAGTCTCAAAATGAACCTCAGTCGATTGATCGTCATTTGCGTATGCGCGCGTAACGAGCATCCCGGAAATTGCAAGGATGATTGCGAGCATGATTGCGAACAGCGTACGAGTTGATGAGTATGCGGACATAGATGAAGAAATTAAGAATGAGTGATAAATATGAATAAAATTGACAGCTAAAATACTGAAAAAACACAAGGCACACAACAGCGCGAATACCCAGTCTGTCTGAGATACAGATAGACATTTCGCTCAAATGCAGGAGAAGCATTCGAGGGTTCAATGAGAGAGAATTCGCAGCCGAGATCTTCCTGTTTTTTATTGCGAAGAAACTATGATAATTATACTTACGCTTTACAAACTGTCAATAGTGTTGGATATCATTTTATCCTTCCACAGAGCCACATATCGGACATTTAATGATGTCCGATAGAATGTCTGTTATGTGTCCGATAGTATACCCAAGAATTGAAGGATTTTTTAGATATTTTTTGTTATACTGACCTCATCACTCCTCAGTTTTATGGATGAAAAACTTAAAAAACCGTACGATCCGAAAGTTGAAGAAGCTCGCATAAGGTCTTTCTGGGATGCTAAAGCAGTTGCAAATCCTGATGAACAGATTCGTGCTGGATATGTTGATCAAAGTGCACCCACTTTCTCTATCGTACTTCCTCCACCAAACGTTACGGGGACACTCCATATGGGCCACGCAGCCATGCTTGCCATAGAAGATATCATGGTCCGTTTTCATCGCATGAAGGGATTCCGTACACTTTGGATCCCAGGGACAGATCATGCAGCGATAGCAACACAATCAAAGGTAGAGAAGGAGCTTGAGAAAGAAAAACTTCGTCGTAGAGATTTGGGACGCGAAGCATTTCTCCAGCGAGTTGAATCATTTGCCCAACAAAGCCACGACACAATCGTGAATCAAGTGCGCATGATGGGCGCTTCTGTGGATTGGTCTCGTGAAGCGTATACGCTCGATCAAAAACGTGAGCGCGCTGTGCGAACAGCATTCAAAAAGATGTATGACGATGGGCTTATCGTTCGCAGACATCGTGTTGTGAACTGGGATCCAAAAGGTCAGACAACGATCTCAGATGATGAGCTTGTGTATGAGGAGCGAAAGGCAAAACTCTACACTTTTCGATATGCGAAGGATTTCCCTATCTTGATTTCAACAACGCGACCAGAGACAAAAGTTGGTGATACTGCGGTCGCCGTCCATCCTTCCGATGAACGATACAAGGAGTATGTTGGTAAAGAGTACGATGCCCTCTTTTGTGGGGTCCATATCCATATTCGCGTGATTGCCGATGAGTCGGTTGATAAAGAATTTGGGACGGGAGCTCTCGGAGTAACTCCAGCACACAGTTCAGCTGATTGGCTTATGGGGGAAAAGCACAAGCTCCCTCTTGTCCAAGTGATTGATGAGCGTGCAAAGATGATGGTTGGAGATGAACGGATATTGGGAAAGAAAACAACAGAGGCTCGTGAAGTGATTGTCTCGTGGCTTCGAGAGGAAGGACTTCTCGAGAAGGAGGAAGAAATCACTCAGAACGTCTCCACTGCAGAGCGAACCGGAGCTATTGTTGAGCCTCTCCCTAAACTCCAGTGGTTTATTGCTGTGGACCAGGAGTTCACAATGGGCCCCTCAAAGATTCAAAACATTCCTGAAGGGACTCGCACAACCTTGAAGCGCCTCATGAAGGAAGCCGTTGCTCAAGACGGAATTGCTATACTCCCCGACCGATTCGAAAAGACCTATTTCCATTGGATTGAAAATCTCCGTGACTGGTGTATCTCTAGACAAATCTGGTTTGGCCACAGAATTCCTGTTTGGTATCGGGGAGATGAAATATATGTCGATATCGTTCCCCCCGCAGATAATGGATGGGAGCAAGATCCAGACACACTCGATACATGGTTCTCATCTGGTTTGTGGACATTCTCAACATTGGGATGGCCAGAAGATACAAGCGATCTTCATGCATATCACCCCACCACAGTGCTCGAAACCGGATACGATATTCTCTTTTTCTGGGTGGCACGGATGATATTGATGACAACATATCTGCTGGGTGATATTCCCTTTAAGACTGTGTATCTCCATGGTCTTGTTCGTGATGCGAAAGGGCGCAAGATGTCAAAATCTCTTGGAAACATCATCGATCCTTTAGATATGATTGAGAAATATGGTGCTGATGCTACTCGGTTGTCTCTCGTCATTGGCGCTGCGCCAGGAAATGACCTTAAGCTTTCAGAAGACAAAGTCCGCGGGTACAAAAACTTTGCAAACAAAATTTGGAATGCGACGCGGTTTGTCCTTGAACAAACCGAAGGTCATGTGAAAGGAGCATCCCCTCTTTCACCGCAAGATGAACGTATGCGAAAGGAGTTCAGTGACATTGCTGCTGACATCACTGGGGATATTGAGCACTTCCGTTATTCCCTTGCCGGAGAAAAGTTGTACCACTATTTTTGGCATACCTTTGCTGATAAAATCATCGAGGAGACAAAGGTGCGTATTCGTGAAGGAGGAAGTGATGCGTCCTCAGCTCGTGAACTTCTTGTGTGTCTCTTGTCACAACAAATCATCATGCTTCACCCATTTATGCCGTTTGTGACTGAGGCACTTTGGAGCCTCCTCCCATCTTCATGGAAAGTAGATCAGCGACCCCTTGCTCTTGTATCATGGCCGGAGACATTACATTAGGAACCATCCTTCTCGCTCTTGTAGGGGGAGTCATTCCTGCTCTCTTGTGGTTGCGTTTTTGGATTCGTGAAGATGGTGACCATCCAGAACCTAAAGCAATGATTACGCTTGCCTTTTTGGGAGGGATGGTGGCTGTCGGTATTGCCTACCCTCTTCAAAAGCTTGTTGTGTCCTACGTTGGAATCGAAGAAAATACATTTGTTCTCCTCCTTCTCTGGGCAGCAATTGAGGAAATAGCGAAACTATGTATGTTTCTCCTTGTGTCATATCGGAGTGTGGATTTTGATGAACCCATGGACGGAGTCATATATCTTGTAACCGTTTCATTGGGGTTTTCAGCTCTCGAAAATAGTTTGTTTCTCATTGATCCAATTAGTGTGGGTCACGGAACCATGGCTATTATTCTTGGGAACTACCGTTTTATCGGTGCAAGTCTTCTTCATGTCATTTGCGGTGCTGCGATCGGAACGTTTCTTGGTATGGCGTTTTATACAGGAGAAAAGGGTCGTCGACACGCACTATGGACTGGGCTTTCTGTGGCAATCTTATTGCACACCGCTTTTAACTTTTCTATAATGAAGAGCGACGGAGATTCGCTGTATCTAGTCTTCGGAGGTTTGTGGCTAGCTGCAATTACGCTCCTACTCCTCTGTGAGATCGTTCGGCGTGTTCATCCAGGGCTTTCGGCTCCTCCGACGACCATTGTTCTTAGTCGCTAATTTATACACTCTCAATTTTTATATGCCAACGAAGCGTCCATCATTTTTTGACCGCCTGACTACGGTGATCAATAGTCCTACGGAAGGAACCTCTATGGATGAAACCGGAGCTGATTCGTCCACAATGCGCGTGGAAGTTCCAGCAAAACCTCAAGCGAGCAAAGACACGCATCTGTCTGTGCAACATACTGATGATGCTGATGCAGAGAGTGACGTCGGTAAGCTTCTCGTCGATCTTTATGAGTCTGACGGGAGCCTCATCGTTCAATCAATGATCGCAGGTGTAACTCCCGAGAACCTCCAAATTTCTATTACCAGAGAGCGCGTGGTCATCCGTGGGAAGAGAGAAATGCCCAAAGACCGCCCCGAAGAATATTTCGCAAACGAACTATACTGGGGTTCTTTTGAGCGTGTGATTGACTTGCCGTATGAGATTGATGCTGATAATGCTGAAGCCGTCGAAAAATACGGCCTACTCATTGTTCGCCTCCCTAAGCTTGATACTCACAGGACTCAAGAACTTCGAGTCAAGTCAGTTTAGCATTCACCATGGATCAAAAGACACAGAAAGTCATTCTTGGCGCCATTGTCCTTCTTTTTGTCATTGGGAATATCTTTCCTCAGATTATTGTTCCTTTCGTTGTGCTCGGTGCGCTTGCGTTTTTCTTTATTCGTTATTCTGGGTCTATCCCTTCATCATTTTCAACTATGCCACCTTCACCTGATACTCAAGCTGTGCTTTCCAAAATCCGATTTGGGTTTCGTGCAATCGTCATACTTCTTTTCGTTATAGTTCTTTTGGTGAATATGGTGGTGATTATCCCTGCAGGATCGACGGGGGTATACCATCTCTTTGGAAAAGTCCGTGATCAGGAGATTCACTCCGGATTTAATCTTGTGAATCCCCTTGCCAGTATTGTGAAGATGAGTATTCGGACGCAACAATACACAATGTCGAGTGTCGCAGATGAGGGAGTCATTCATGGTGATGATTCGATCGAGACTCTTACTAAGGAGGGACTTAAAGTATTGCTTGATATTACCATCCTCTATCGCCTTGAAGAGGAAAAAGCATCGGACGTCTACAAAACTCTTGGAACGGAATATGAGCAGAATCTTATTCGTCCAGAAGTTCGCAGTGTTATTCGTGAGGTGATTGCAAACTATGAAGCAAAAGATATCTATTCCGAAAAGCGAGATGTTGTCGTTTCTGAAATTGAACGTAAATTATCAGAAAATATTGGACCGCGGGGTATTGTGATTGAATCTACGTTGTTGCGAAATGTCGTTTTGCCACCTGAGCTTGCAGGTGCTATTGAGCAAAAGCTCACTGCTGAACAAGAATCGCAACGATATGATTTCGTTCTTGAGAAAGAGAAGAAAGAAGCAGAACGAAAACGCATTGAGGCTGAAGGACAGCGCGATGCACAGCGCATCATCTCCTCTTCCCTCTCTGGTGAGTATCTTCAGTACCTCTTTATTAAAGAGCTTAAGGACCGCCAAGGGACGATATATGTCCCAACGAATTTGCCTTTACTCAAAGGGATATAAAAATAAAAAAACACGCCATGCGGCGTGTTTTTTGTTATTCAGGGCTTCCAAAGTCCTAAAGTCACAAGACAACGATAATCAAGGAGGACAGACTTCCAACGTGGGAACTGCCTGTGATTTCCGAAAGATGTGATTGACGGCTCGGTAAGATAGCTGCAAAAAATACCGATGCATGCTTTCATTCTTACACCCCTCGCTATTGAGTTCCTCTTTGACTATACCATAAGGCCAGAATGCTGTGCGCATCTTGTTTTTCAGCGGATTGCTGATAATAGAAATTCCCTACACATAAGACAAAACCAGAGAGTTTTCTCTGGTTTTGTGTCTGATCTGTGCCGAGAACCGGGCTCGTCCCTTACAGGGACAGTTCCCTTTTCTCATTTGCTCACGATAAGCATCGCTCACAAATATGAGAGGAAGGCTTCGAGTCCTGCCGAAAGCCTAACAATCGGCTTTCTTCTCTGCCGAAACTCGCTGCGCTCTTTTCTGTGCCGAGAGCCGGGCTCGAACCGGCGACCCCTTCCTCTTCAGGGAAATGCTCTACCAACTGAGCTATCTCGGCAAGTGACAAACAAAATGAGAATATCATATATTCTCATTTTTTTCGAACGATGCCGAGACTCACCTATTTATCTCGGCAAAATGGTAACCCAGGGACTATATCAAATTATCCCTCTTCTTTCAAACGCCCATTATGGCCTCTTGATGAGTGGATTATTGAGGAGGTCTGAGATAGTGCCGATTCCCTCTCCTGCGCTTCCTGTGAGCGAATCTACGCGATTGAGGAGAGTTTGATACGTGCGGATATAGTTATCAATTGTTGGTTGGAAGTAATACCACAAACCGATGCTTGTCCCAATAATCGTTGCCCAGTATAAGAAACGGAAAATTCCTGACCACAGCTGAGCACGATGCATCTTACGAAGGATTTTGTTGTTTTCTCGTGTGAGCTCGAGAAGTTCATCTATTTTTTCGTCCATAGTTTAAGTATAGCATTATTCCGTGTACATTCTTGGTCGTTATGTGTGAGATATGCTTGTCTCATGCGTGTATTGTACGTGTTGAGGACAGTGGAGTTCATGTTAGAAGTTTTTAACCAAGATTTTCCTTTGCTTGTGTTTTCTTTCATCAAAAAACTCCACCACTTCTTGATATCCACACGATTCATACAAAGCCAATGCAGGATCGTTTTTTGATAAGCAATCTAGCCAAAGACCTGACTTTCCGTGTTCGAGCGCATATGTTTCAGCGGCGACCATTAATCGTTTTGCAACCCCCATCCTTCGGAAATTTTCTTCTACCCCAATACGAGCGAGATGTGCAAAGTTGGCGCCATTAAATAATTCTCTTGGGGCACCCGACGGAAGATCTTCATCAATTTTTATTTCGATATATCCTGCAATTTCGCCTTTCTCGTCTTCCATGACGATAGCTCTACGATCGTCTCTCTGTGCATACCCCACAGCCTCTTCTAAGAGATCCTTGTCCCCTCTGTTCAGGTCAATACTTGCGCGTATCTTTGCGAGCTGGGAAAGATTTTCAGAAGTAATAATTCTCTCATTAAAAATTTTTTCTGTGGACGGAGGCTGTTCTGCAGAATGATTATCCATAAATTTTTCTCATAAACAGTATATCTCTTTGCAAACGTTTTTTCAGCACATATTTTTGTGTCCACGCTCAGAGGGTTTCATCATATGGTGCTCTCAGTAGGAATCGAACCTACATCTTCTCCTTAGGACGGAGTAGCTCTATCCATTGAGCTATGAGAGCATAAAAACGGGCCCTAGGGCCCGTTTTGAGTGTTATAAGGGTATATTTATGCTGTCTGGGGCGTTGCTGGGCCTGCTCCGATTCCCAAAAGAGACTCGAGCTTCCTCCTGTCAAAGCCAACAATCAGGTCTTGATCGACAGTGATGACAGGAACTCCCATTTGACCCGAGAGATCCATCATTTCTTTGCGCTTCTCTAGGTCTGACTGTACGTTGTATTCATTATAAGCAACGCCATTCTTTTGAAAGAAATCTTTGGCCATTTTGCAATACATGCATGTTGGGGTTGTGTAGATATTTACCGTTTTCATGAGGAGAATGATGAGCTGATAAGATTATGTCATCGGGTGTGATTTTACCATACATTTGACCGCATTGTCACTTATTTTACACAACCTTCCCTGTCTTAAAGTATCTCTTGTTGAGATAGATGGTGAGGTACCCAGTTCCCATGATCACGAGCCCTGCCGCAATGAAAAGTAGTGGCCCAGAAAGCGTGTCTTCAAAATACTCGAACATGATTTTGACGACATACCCAATGAGAAAGAGCGATGTGAATACTAAGACAGATCGACTTTTCAAATACACCGATGCGTAGAGTCCCCCAAACAAAAGTACTGGATACACGAGCTCCCAAAAGACCCGAGCGTCAGGTGCATACCCCTGAAGATACATGGCCGACCCAAGGACGAGTGGAGTCCCGAAGAAGTAGAGTGCCCCTGAGATTGGGCGTAATTGCTTATTTGAGAATCCGAACCCAAGAGTGAGATACGAGAGTCCTAGCCCAATAAGAAAGTACGCAAACGGATCCCATCCTGGGAAAAAATCCAACTTGTTGAGATATGTAGACGTGAAGAGAATATATGCAATGCTACCGAAGATCACTGAGAACAGTGCAACGGTGATTCTCTTTTGATACACATACGCGAGAGCCCATAGCAAGGCGAGAGCGAGAAATATGAGCACTTTCCCATAACTTCCATCACGATATCCAAGCTCCCACAGGGTAACAAAGACGCCAGAAGGGATAAGGAGTCCTCCAATAAGGTGAAAAGCGTCCGCAAACCCAAGAGATGCTTTTCTGAGTGTAAGCACAGTTGCTGCAACAAAAAAACCAAGCCCAAATCCAAGTGTCACAAGTATGCGCATTGCGCTCTGCATTTCCCCCCACTTCTGCCCAATGAAGAAAGCAATTCCGAGAAAAACAACGAGCCCGCCGATGTAGTAAAGAATGGTCGCAATACGAGACTTCCCCTCTTCCTCTTTGAACTCAGAAAAGGTCCCTAAAATTTCTGATTGAGAAATTACTCCTCCTTCAAGTGCCGAACGAATTTCGGCAAGTAGTGCTTCTTTGGTCATCATATGTATTGTGTTATTGAGCGACCCAACCTAAGAATACATCGGGCATGTAATACGTAGCTGTAGGAATCTCTAGGTTCATTTTTTCGTAATATGAGTCGTTTTTGAGGTAGCGCGCATTGTAATCATAGCTACCTCCGCCAAACATTCCCAAAAGTCCGAAATCTGTTCGATCGATATATTGCACATACTCATATCCATCTTTCGCTTTTGGAGTGTCATCAATCACAAGGGTCGCAGCTTCCTCGAAGGTGAGTTTTTTGCTTGTGTTTGTCTTTACATCATGAAGGAAAAACTGAGGTTCTTTCAAGTCAAGAAGTGCATCTTTACAATACGCATCGCGGTCTTTCGGATCGATAGGAATTTTTTTGAGTGTTCCAGATGCGACACGGTAATATTCTCCTGCGCATGTATTTGCTGGGCGCGCAAGGTATCCGTACGATGAAACACCGACAACCGTGTCGCCGAGGGCATAAATAAAATTCTGTGTTGGCGGTGGGACATTTGAAAAGGCTCGCCCACCATAAATGACTGCTGCAATGACAGCGATCATGAGCACGGGAATCAATAATCCAATAATAATAGGAAGGTTGCGTTGTATACGTTCCATAGATACAAGTAGTATAGCACTTCCCCGCCCCTCTGTTACGTCTGAGAAAAACCCATATACACTAATGTAAAACTATCTTATTGGTGCGGAATGCGAGAATCGAACTCGCGCCACCTGCTTGGGAAGCAGAAGTTCTGCCACTAAACTAATTCCGCGTCACTATTTTTTGTTACCCCAGAATACTACCGCAGAAATGATTTTTGTCCAAAATCCTTGCTCCTTTTTTGATGCAGGTTTTGTATCGGAGTGTTCAGCGTTATCCGAAATCACTGCGACTTTTTCTCCATCTTTGACGATAAAGAATCGATTGCGTAGTTCTGACTCAATACCTCGCTCGCTAGAAAGTCTGGCATTTTCCGCGCGGAGCTCAGTTTCACGAGCTTGGAGACGCGCGAGTTCAGCCTGAACAAGATCTTTTTTTACACGTGTTTCTTTTGCTTTGTAATACATCCCTATCGCAGCTTGCGCAAGGACGATGGTTAGCAAAAGGACCACAGCAAAAGCGATCTTGCTGCCAAAAAACCGTCTCATGCGATATTTTCGGCGAACCCCTAGCATTTCAGGCATTCATTTACTATACTATGTGGGTTTTCCACTCACAAATACCTTATCCTTTCTTATGCTGTTCAACAAAAAAGGCCAAAAAGTCATCCGTATTGCCTGGGTCGTCCTCTCGGTCCTTGTGATTATCTCGATGGTGTTGCTCTATATGCCGATCTTCATGAATTAGGCATTTTAGACACGATACTAGTCTGATTTGATCATTTTGAGAAAGACGTCTTGTGGGATCGTAAATCCTGGTGATCCGCGCTCTTTCATCTTCTTCTTCCCCTTCTTCTGCTTCTCGAGGAGTTTCATCTTTCGGGTAATATCGCCACCGTAGAGGTAACCGGTCACGTCTTTGCGAAGCGCAGAAACAGTACGTGAGGCGATGATGCGCCCCATTGCACGTCCCTGGATTTTCATGACGAAAAGCTGTCTTGGGAGAATGGTAAAAAGTTTTTCTACGGTTTTTTGTGCTTCTTCCTCAGCGCGTCTTCGAGAGACGACCTTGGTAAAGGCTTGGACTGGTTCATCGGCCACAAGAATATCAAGCCGAACAACATCCGCAAGTCTATGTCCCGATTCTTCATACGACAATGATGCAAAACCAGAAGATACGCTTTTGAGCTTATCAAAGAATCCACGCATGAGCTCTCGAAGCGGCATTTCAAAGCGTACAGCCGTGCGACGGTCTCCAAAGACATCCGTGTGCGTTGTCGTTCCCTCGTGTTCAAAGAGGAGTTGAGTGATTCCTCCAAGGTATTCAGGTGGCGTTATGATCTCTGCATCAATCCACGGTTCCTCAATCGTCAGATGTTTCTGATCATCAGGAAACAATGGCGGGGAGTAAATGATCGTTTTCTTCCCTGTTTTTTGGTCAGTAATGATGTACGTAATAGTTGGTGTCGTGATAACCAATGCAAGCTGAAATTCACGCTTCAATCGCTCGGTTAAGATCTCGAGGTGAAGCATCCCAAGACACCCACACCGAAACCCTCGTCCCAAGATACCAGAGCTCTCTTCCTCGAAGGAAATAGCAGAATCAGAAAGTTGAAGGCGTTCGAGGGCTTGTTTCAGAAGATGAAAATCGTCCTGGCTCTCTGGGAATATTGATGCCCATACGACAGGGGTAGGTCTGCGATATCCAGCGAGAGCGGGAAGCGGTTTCCCTGTTGAGGTAATGGTGTCTCCTACTCCCGCAATTCCTGGTCGTTTAATTCCAGTAACAATATATCCAATTTCACCACCATGAAGTGCATCGTCCGGTATCTCTTCTGGGCTAAAATGACCGACTTCGAGAGCAAAGAACTGCTCTTTTGCGGCGATAAACGATAGTTTATCGCCTTTCTTGATTGACCCATCAAGCATGCGCACATAGACGATGACACCGCGGTGGTTTGAGTATGAGAAATCGAATATGAGCGCACGTGTGCCATCGCTTTCAGCATACGTCAGTGTTGGTGGCGGAATACGCTCAATGACCGCATCCAGAAGCGCTGAAACATTCTCTCCAGTCCTTCCTGACACAAGGAGTACATCATCAGCGCTTACTCCAAGCGTTTTCATAATTTCTTCACGAGTTTCTTCAATGCGTGCGAGTGGAGAATCGATCTTTGAGATCGCTGGGATAATGACAAGTCCCTGTTCGCGTGCCATGCGGAGAGTGGTAAGAGTCTGTGCTTGAACTCCTTGGGTAGCATCGACAAGGAGTATCGATCCTTCAACGGCATGGAGGGCGCGAGACACTTCATATGAAAAGTCGATATGTCCTGGAGTATCAATCAGGTTTAATTGGTACGTCTCTCCTTTGTACGTATATGCCATGCGCACTGGCTGCATTTTGATGGTAATGCCTTTCTCTCGTTCAAGATCCATGCGATCAAGAACTTGATCCTTCATTTTTCTAGTCTCAATAGTATGCGTCACTTCAAGCATACGATCGGCAAGCGTTGACTTACCGTGGTCAATATGTGCAATGATTGAAAAATTTCTCGTATGCATAGATGTGTATTCTCTCGAGACTACAATTCTTCTTGCTCTCCCGCAATAGGCCTAGTGGTTTTCCAGAATCTTGCGCGAAATGTTTGTGTGATCTCTTTGAGTTCTCTATTCCCCAAAAAAAGAAGTACTGTGATCCACGTGAAGAGCCCCGCTCCAAGCGCAAGAGCTCCTTGCATGCTAACCCCAAACAATGTTTCGGTATCAAGGAACCCACCTAGGGTTTGTAGTGTTATGTATGCTATGTACCCTGCGAGCACGGACGAACCAGATGAGTGGAGCAACAATATGTGTGTTTGTCCCACTGCCTGTGGGAACATGCGCCGTAGATGAAGAAAGTAGAGCGTCATCGAGCACACCATTCCTAGCGCATACGACATTGGAAGCATGAGCATTGAGGTTCCTGGGACTCCTTCGACACGGAAAAGTGTTTCAAAGAAGTACTGGAACGATGGAGAGTGTGAATATATAAAAAGTGAAAGAAAAGCGAAACCCACCATACTCAGCGCACCAGTCGTATTAAAAAGTAGTGGTATTCGAGTGTTCCCCATCGCATAGTATCCACGAGCAAAAAGAAGGACTAGAGAGTGAGCAATAAGTGAAAACATCAAGAGTGCGAGTGCCGCAGCGGTGAGGCGTGTCGCAGTCCAGTCGAATGCCCCACTCCCAAGTACGGTGCGGACGATTTGCGCACGGACCACAATAAAGAGGACAATTGCTGGTGCTGACCAAAAAATGATATGTTTGACCGCCTGTATAAGTTGGGCTAGAAATTCGTCTTTAGACCCAGATCCATAGAGACGTGCAAGTGTTGGGAATGCTGCCACGGCATAGCTTGATCCGACAATCATGAGCGGAATATTTTGAAGATTTGTTGCGAGGGTAAAGATGGCAATGCTCCCACTCTCTATTCTGGATGCAAGGCCAATAAGAACAATCATCGCAATTTGATGCACAGCGAGCCCAACTGTTCGAGGGAGTGAGACTCCTATGAGCTCGCGTATTTCATTCCAAGAAAGGAGTGTTGAAAATGTGGGGAGTAGTCCGTGTCCAAAAAGTGTACCTACTTGTGTCCCCATATGCAGGAGTGCGCCAAGGATGACTCCGTAGACGAGTCCTTGAAGACCGAATGTTGGAACAAATAACAATATCCCAATGAGAATTCCCCCGTTATATACAATAGGCGCAAAAGCGTAAGAAAAAAATCTTCTCGATGCTTGAGTGATTGATCCAAATAGGTTTGAAAGTCCCAAGAAAAATGGAGAAAGTAAAAGGATGCGAGCAAGAGTTGTGTATGTCTGCTGAGCGTCTTGCGTAAATCCTGGCACAAGAACTGGGGTCATGTATGGGAGAAGACACCAGACGATCCCCCCAACAATGACCATGGAAAGCGAAAATGTCGTTAAGACACGCGAAAGATATGTTTTGGCATCCTCATCATCTTCTCCCCGTTCCTTGGCATAAATGAGAGGAATAAGAGCCGTAGATGCAACAAGAGATGCGACCGAGACATAGAGAAGATCCGGGATCCTGAATGCTGCATAATAGAGATCTAATGATGTTCCAGCCCCAAAGACGCTTGCGAGCAATCGATCTCGAATGAGTCCCGTTATTTGAGAGAGCAGGGCAAAAAATCCCAGGAGAAAAGCGGCCTCATGGAGGCCGCTATGCTCGCGTGTCAAAAATCGAAGCGCCCGTTCAACCATTCTTTTATTGATCTTGTAAGGGCTTTCGTCCCTCGGTCATATTCTTGATGACTCGCTTGATTTCTGCATTATCTGGGTTCAGAGTGCGGATTTCTTCAAACTGCTTCATCGCTGCTTCTCGATTCCCCTTTTCTGCGTATGCAACGCCAAGGAAATATTTTGCATCAGCATAATATGGGTTGATCGCGATAGCATTTTCGAATGCCGCAATCGCACGATCAAAGTCACTGTTCGAGTAGTAAAGGAATCCGAGTTGGAACAGGATGATGAAGTTTGACGGGTCATTCTGAAGTCCGGCAGTGGCGATCTCGATGGCTCTATCCATCTTTCCATCTTGGCGGTTGAGCTCGGCAAGTGCAGCGATTGCTTCAGGGTATGCAGGTCGAAGTTCACGTGCCTTTTCAAGGTGGAGAATTGCTCCCTGTCGATCTCCCAAAAGGAGCGATGCACGTCCGATGGCAAACTCAAGTCGAGGACTCGATGGGTTGAGTCGTGATGCTTCAATGTATGCGTCTCGAGCTGCTGCAGATGTTACTGTACGGTCGATGTTGAGTGTAGCAAAGAGGTCACCGATTCCTGCGCGGCTGACATGATTAAGGTAGTTTGTTGGATCAAGTTGTATTGCCTTTGATGCTGCATCAGATGCATTTTTTGCAAGCTCTTGAACTTTCTTTTGTAGTGCCTCTTGTGAAGAAGGGGTTTCAGCAAGTACCCGCTGGAACTCAAGAAGATGAAGATCAGCGAGAAGGCGGTACTGTGCATCACGGGGAGCGATGCTCGACGCTTGTTCGGTGAGTGCAAGAGCATCACGGGTGTTCCCTTGGTTCGCAAGACCACGAGCCTCCTGATAAGCAGCTTCAGCTCGGAGTGCACCTGTGATCTCAAAAGTCCATACAGAGACGCCAATGGCGACAAGGACGAGAAGAGGAACAAATGCCACTCCCCATCCACGAGCGTTCGGAAGTGCAACACTGCATGTTTTTACTTTCCCTTCTCCCGAGAGGAATCCAGCAAGTGCGCCAAGGAAGACAAAGAAGAGCGCGGTCGTTGAAAGATTTGGCAAGTACACACAAAGCACAACAAGAAGATAGAGTGTTGCGAGTGCTGTGCTATGGGCAAGATATGCACGAACTCCCTCTGTGCGCTCTTTCAATGCGCTGTAGACAAGGGAAAGTGCTGCAATGATTAAGAATATCCAAGCGAGTAATCCTAAGATGCCGTTTGTCGAAAACGCTGTCGTCACATGGCTAAATCCAGCGTCAAAGCTAGAGTCCCAAAGTGGGGTGTTGTTGATGCCATCCGGCTTGTGGTTAAAGTATGCTGCAGAAAAACGATTTCCTCCAACTCCAAAGAGTGCTCTTGTTGTCCCCTCTTTCCATACTCCAGTAGCAATATCCCATGTTGGACCAGGAGGAAGCACAATTTCTGCATATGACTGCGGAGAGAGCTTGCTGACGATCGCTTGTACTGGTGTTGAATCACCTACTGGGAAACGGAAGAGATATCCAAAGCCAAGTCCGAGGACCACTACGACAAGCGCGAGGATCGACATCTTACTTGCACGAGCCTTCCAAGAGAGAGGTGTCCCCTCACTCCCATGTGCCGTGTCAACAAGTGTACGAACAAGAAAGAGGCCTACGACGATAGCAATCACAATCCATAAAATCCAGAAATCGATCATCGCCACAAACACCGCTGCAATAAGTGCGAACACTCGTGAAGCCCATAAGATTTTGACGTTCTGTCTGAAGTAGAACTCTGAGACGGTTGCCAAAATAAGTGCGAGACCAGCGACGACCGCAAAGTCATTCCACTTTCCAGCAAGTGAAAATACTGCGCTTTGGAAAACTCCGAATGACAACACATCAGCACCCGCAATGAGGCGAATGATATGGAACAAGGAAAGAACGGCAAATCCACCGAAGAATGAAAGGAAAAGTCCAAACAGCGTTTTCTTTTCTCTAAAGGCGTATGCAGAAAGGATTCCTAGGAGGACAAGAAGTCCTGTTGTTGAGGCGGTTCCGATCTGTGACCCAGAAGAAAGGAAGGCGACAATTTTTTGAGGTGAGAAAAACGCAGAGAGCACAGCAGAAATCAGTACCCCGAAGAAAGCATATACTGTGAGCGTTCTTGGGAGGGAGACTTCTCCTCGAAGTAAGAGGTGAAGGATGGTCACAATCGTACCCAAGAATACTGCACCAAGAAGAATCCAGGTTTTCGATGCATCAATAGCGATTGCAACGCTGGGGACGACGAAGATTGGTGCTAAAAAAACAAAGATAGAAAGAATCCATCCGAGTACACCCGGAAGTTTCTTTGTGAGTAGTGACTGCGCTGGTGCTGGTGTGGCCACTGCTTCGCTTTGAATATGTTGCTGTTCTCCTTCCATAAAATTGTGGGTCAATAATAAAACTCCTAATTGGTTAATAGTTTCATTATTATAGGGCCACAACTCTGAATGACAATGTGGACATTCTCTCTAGAATACATATGGCCAAAAAGGCAAACCGCCCTCTTGTAACGTTGACAAGAAGGCGGTTTCAGGGCTCTACGCGATAAGCCGAGTTCTGTAATCTCTGGGCCATTTCCCAAGGATCGAGAATCATTCATCTGGGATGACCATTACTGGTCACCTCGAGCGGCACTTTCCTCTATCGAGGAACACGGCCTTGCACACAAGTAAGGATTTAGCCGTTTCACCCTCTGATTTTACCTTGCGGTGTATACAGAGGTTTATCCATTTCTGGATACCGGATCACTTTCGCCACCGGCGTCACTGCTCGCACCTCTCGGATTGCTCCGTGCGGGTGTTACCCGCTACCCTCTCTCCGTCTAGTCGTGGAGATATGTGCTCGGACTTTCCTCCCTCCTTTACCACCTTTAACCACGGATGAGGTTTCTAGAGCACCACCGTGATGTGTAGAAAGAAGAGCGATTCCCTGCGTAGGGCAAGAGAATAATACAATATGAATATTTATGTGTCAAAACACTGCTTAAGCTTCCCATTTCCAATCAAGTATCTCTGGCATGTCGGTCCCGTACGTTCGGATATAGTCACGGTGTTCTACGAGTTTGTCTTGCGCCATTTGTTTAACGTACGCTCCACGTGACCCAAGTTGTGGAAGTCGATTGACCACATCAATCACGAGGTGATATCGGTCCAGCTCGTTGAGGACTGTCATGTCAAAGTTCGTTGTGATGGTCCCCTCCTCTTTGTATCCACGAACATGGATGTTTGAGTGATTGCGATGACGATATGTAAGCCGGTGAATGAGCCACGGGTATCCATGGAATCCAAAGATGACTGGCTTATCGGTAGTAAAGATTGATTCGAAATCTGTTTCAGAGAGTCCATGTGGGTGCTCACTCTGGGGTTGGATTTTCATAAGATCGACCACATTGACCATGCGAATTTTAAGCTCCGGAAGTTCCTTGCGAAGAATCATGATTGCGGCAAGGATTTCTCGAGTTGGGACATCGCCGCAGCTTGCCATGACCACGTCGGGCTCTCCTCCTTGATCGTTACTTGCCCATCCCCAAATGCCGATGCCTTCACTACAATGCTTCACTGCGGCATCCATTGAGAGCCATTGTGGCGCAAGATATTTACTTGCAACGACCACGTTCACATAGTGACGACTGCGCAGACAGTGATCATAAATCGAGAGGAGGCAATTTGCATCTGGAGGAAGATAGACACGCACGACTTCAGCTTTCTTGTTCACCACATGGTCGAGGAACCCTGGATCTTGGTGCGTGAATCCATTGTGCGCTTGCTGCCATACGTGCGATGCAAGAAGGTAGTTGAGTGATGCAATCTTTCTTCGCCAAGGAAGATCAGATGTCACCTTCAGCCACTTTGCGTGTTGATTGAACATCGAGTCGACGATATGGATGAATGCCTCGTAGCTGTTGAAGAGTCCATGTCGCCCGGTGAGGAGATATCCTTCGAGCCACCCTTGGCACTGGTGCTCGCTTAATATTTCCATGACACGTCCATCAGTCTCAAGAAATTCGTCACTCTCATATGTGCGTGCATTCCACTGACGCTTCGTGACATCGAAGACAGCGTTGAGGCGATTAGAAAGCGTCTCGTCTGGACCAAAGATACGAAAGTTACGATGTTCTTTGTTGAGCTCAATCGTGTCATGAAGAAAATCGCCGAGTCGCTGTGTGTCCGACGCCATGACGCTTCCCGGAGTCTTCACATCGATAGAGTAGTCTCGAAAATCAGGTAGGCGAAGGTCTTTGAGGAGAAGCCCACCGTTTGCATGTGGGTTTGCGCCCATGCGGCGGGTCCCTGTAGGGGCAAGCTCTGCAAGCTCAGCCTTCAGTTTTCCGGTGTCATCAAAGAGCTCCTCTGGTCGATAGCTGCGCATCCACTCTTCGAGGAGTTCGAGGTGTCTCGGGTGCTCCTTGTCGACTGAGAGCGGTACTTGATGTGCTCGGAAGGAATCTTCATTTGGAAGTCCATCGACTTCTTTTGGCCCGGTCCATCCTTTAGGAGAGCGCAGAACAATCATTGGCCATCGTGGTCGTGATGGATCGTTTGTACTGCGTGCCTGCGTCTGAATGCGTGCGATCTCGTCCATCACGCGATCAAGGGTCTCTGCCATGAGGCGATGCATCGTCATTGGGTCGTTCCCCTCAACATAATGTGGTGTCCATCCATATCCTCTGAGCAGCTGATCAAGCTCTTCCGGCTCAATACGCGCAAGAACACTTGGGTTTGCGATCTTGTATCCATTGAGGTGGAGAATTGGGAGCACTGCTCCATCAGTAATGGGATTCAAAAATTTGTTTGAGTGCCAGGCTGTGGCAAGTGGCCCTGTTTCAGCTTCGCCATCACCGACTACGCATGCAACGACAAGATCTGGGTTGTCGAGCGCTGCTCCAAAGGAGTGGCTGAGTGAGTATCCAAGTTCTCCCCCCTCATGAATCGATCCAGGGCACTCAGGTGAGACATGGCTCGGAATGCCTCCAGGAAACGAAAATTGCGTAAAGAGCCTTCGCATCCCCTCTTCATCTTGGCTGATGTCAGGGTAGATCTCACTGTATGTTCCTTCGAGATACGTATTGGCAACCATTGCCGGTCCGCCATGTCCAGGACCTGAGACGTAGATCATGTTCAGATCGCGGTCTTTGATCACACGATTGAGGTGCGCATAGATGAAGTTTTGGCCAGGAGTCGTGCCCCAGTGACCCAAGAGCGTAGGTTTGATATCAGCAAGTGTCAGTGCGCGTTTGAGGAGCGGGTTGTTGTAGAGATAGATCTGCCCTACTGACAGATAGTTTGCGGCACGCCAGTATGCGTCTATGCGTGAGAGAAGTTCGTGCGAAAGATGTTTATGTGAATGCGACATACAAAAAAGAGCTAAAAATATTCTATCACATCATGCGAGCGACGATGCGTGCCATCATCAGTTCTTCGTTCGTATGCATGACGCGCACACGTGACGGATCTGACGCACTGATCCCCATCCACTCGAGTCCTGCGCAAATCCGCTTACGGATGAGCTCTGAGCGTTCGCCAATTCCGCCGACAAAGATGAGCGCATCAACCCCCCCAAGCACACCCGCATATCCAGCGATCCGTTTCTTTGCCTCATAACAAAACACATCAATGGCCTCCTTGGCACGAGTGTCTTCGCCTTCTTTCATAAGAAGATCGTGCATGTCTGCGCTCACACCAGAGATTCCTAGGAGTCCTGATTGGTGAGAAATCATGGTCCCCACTTGCTCGTCGGTCATATGCTCGCTACGAGCGATATGGAGCATTGTGCCAGGATCAAGATCTCCTGTGCGCGAGCTCATAGGGATTCCCCCGGTGGGTGTGAATCCCATGGTGGTGTCGATCGACTGCCCTCCACGCACAGCAGTAATACTCGATCCACTCCCAAGGTGCGCAATAATGAGTCGCCCTGCTGCGGCGCGTGGGTCCACAAGACGGAGTTCTTCGACAATGTATTCACATGACAGTCCATGAAAACCATACTTTTTTATACCAGCATCAAAATATTTTCTCGGGATTGGAAGTATTGAGGCGACACGCGGGATTGATCGATGAAAGACCGTATCAAAGCAAGCGAATTGTGGAATAGATGGATACGCAGCAATACTCGTATCGATGAGGGCGTTTTCAAATGGGAGGTGTTCAGGATCGATATGCTCTCGCCCACGGAGTTCTTCACGCAATTGTGGCGTAATGAGCTCGTGTTTTTCGTGATGCATACCGTGGACAATCCGGTGGCCGATCGCAGAAATGGTTTTTGTCTCTGGTGCCGATGAGATGGTTTGAAAAAGAAGTGCCATCGCAGTCTGGGTATCAGGGATTGGTGTCAGGCGCTCCTCTTTCTCTTTCACATTACGCGTCAGTGTGATCATGGACCCATCGAGGCCTATCCGTTCGATCCCGCCTGTGAGCACAGGTCGTACACCTTCGCGGACAAAGAGCGCGAATTTGATACTTGAGGAACCTCCATTGATGACTAAGATCTGTGAATCCATAAACACACAAAACGCCGTACCCTATCGGCGCACTGAACAATACCATCACAGTATCTCATAGGATTCAGTATATATAATGCCCAATGTCCCCATTTCCCCTCGACAATATGATTCCCCGTGGCAACACTCTGTGGAAGCATAATCTGTAGAAGTGGTGGCTGACACCATTATCTGCGTCAAGAAACGGTGGCTGACCCCATTATCTGCATTATCATTATTCTGCATTTAGAATAATGTTCTTTCATGTCTCATTACCATTCAAACCAGGAGGATATAGATCAAATTCCAAACCAATATTTAGGTCGGCTAGTTTCTTAAGTAAGTCAGGGTTTAAAGTTTCTCCCGAATTTGCATCAAAATACCACCCGATAAAAAAATTAACTTCTGCTCCATCTTTGTCCAATTCATCCAGTGTTTTTTTGTGGGGTTTTAATTCATTAACGGCACCCTCAAGAGCCTCAGCAAGAGTTTTTTTATCGCTGGACTGAGGTTCATCAAATATCTGAAAATAACAATACGAATCGGGATAGTTCCCCTCTAGGGAATCTCCTTTAGGAGTTTTTCCTGGATCTCCCACCTTCCATACCCTTTTAAGGGTGAATCCTTGAATACTCCCAAAAACTTTGGATATTTCTTTAAGGTCTTTATTCGGATGGCGAATACGAAAGGAAAAATTATATGTGTATGGGTGCATGTATTGATACTAAGACTTTTATTCACCACCTTCAAGTAATCCTGTCGGACGAGCTGTGTAATCATCAGCTGGGCCATGATTTATGGCATTACCATCTGGGTCTCCTGTTATCACATCCCCATTTGGGAAAATGGGGTCAGCCACCGTTTTTCTGCTCTCGAAGTATCTCTTGAGGAATGAGCGGTAACGCTCGTTTCCGGTGAGTTTCGTTTGTTCTTCTTTGCTCACCCACGTGTGGGAGGTGTGCTCGTCAGAGAGTCTTAGTTCTCCGGAAAGGTACTCACAGCGATATCCAACGATGTGGATCTGTTTTCCTGCGAGACGGTGCGGAGGATCGAAGAAATTGATCCATGCGACGAAAGGCTCTCCAACCTCGATCTCAACCCACTTCCTCGCGCACTTCGCGCTTGAGTGATTCGGTGAGGTCCCTTTCCCCCTTCTGGATCTTCCCGCCGGGGAAATCCATCCACCCGTTCATGTCGGTAAGAACAAGCACCTTCCCATCCCTCTCGATGAAAGCCTTCTGTCCCACAAAAAATATTTCATCTTCGACCATAATTAATTAAAAGAAGAAATGTATATTCGAGATAGCAAATATTAAAAAGATAATTTAAAAACAAGAAAACAACAGGGAGCTAGAACAGCCTGGACTGAGTCAAAGTGTCCATTTACCTGTTGTTTCTTGTCTTAAGCATTGAAAGACTCTATTTCAATGGAGGTGTGGATATCACCTATTTTCACAGTCCGTTGGAAAATGGGGTCAGCCACCGTTTTTCTCTTTTTTCGGTCTGCCGGGAGTGCGAAGGACCTGATCTAATGAGAACTTGGTAATCATCCGGTCTCTCCAAGACTCCCTCCCATATGGTATGCCTTTGTTCACGGATTTGCGAATAGCGTCTAACGACTCCGAAGACTCAGGAGTATTCACCCAGGAACGGTAGCCGTGCGGAAGCGGAGTCGGTGAAGGAGCGAGGAGTTGCTTCTCTTTCTTGGTTCCAGATATGCGTCTGTACGCACTCCCCCATTTCCAGGATTCTGGAGTCTTTGAGAGCTTGGCTCGGACAGGGTTGCGCTCCACGTATTTGATCACAGTGAGGAGATGGTTGTCGTCATCAACAAGGAAAGACTTGTATCGTCCTTGGTACAGATGACCTCCACCGATCGTTTGTGTTTTCACATGATATCGACGAGTGTGGGTGTTGGTGAACCATCCCATGAATCGAGAGAGATCTCCGTCCTTTCTGGGATATAAAAGGAGATGCCAATGATTCGGCATGACAGCATACGCAAGGAGGCGCATATCGAACTTCTCGATTCCTTCTTGGAGAATCAATTCTAACGCTTGATAGTCCTCTTTGGATTCGAATATGGTCAAACGACCATTCGATCGATTGATGATGTGATAGACGAGGTCTCCAACATCAACACGTTCTGTGCGGGGCATTCCCTGAAACTATGTGACGACAGTGTTTTCGTCAAGAAACGGTGGCTGACCCCATTATCCCATTATCATTATCCCGCAAAGTGTTACGATTCGGGAAGCAAAAGAACTTTTCTTTTCAAGTACATCAGCGAGATTATCTACAACCATCGTGAAGTGACGATTCATGGAACAGTGCCTATAACAGAGCTTGATAATGTTACCCCCGATGAATCGCAAAAGATCTCATTCGCAATTAGGATCCCAGAGGCTCATGCGTCAATCTGAATTGTTGCTCCTACTTTTACAGAAGAATAAAGTTCATCAACTTCCTCATCAGTCACAGCAATGCACCCACGAGTCCAATCGACCCACCGCTGGAATTTGCCGATGAAGCCAAGGTGGTTATGTAAACCATGTATTTCAATCAAATTCCCATACGATATCGGAAGTGCTTTATGGAAGGAACTTATCTCTTGTTTGCTGATCGTATAGGTTCCTGTGGGTGTGAGATTCGGTTCTCCATCGTGCATTCCCCACTCGCCACGACCAAGAGAAACCTTGTAAGTCTTCACGAGTTGAGCACCAGAGTACGCTTCCATAATATGCCGAGACTTTACAACGTGGAGATGATCGACTTCAACTCCTGATTGAAGAGCCTCTTCGGGATAGAGATTATATGCAAGTGCGATCAAAAGAAGAACGATAAGCCCTACGAATACTTTAAATTTTCTTTTCTTCGACATGATCTGGCTTTTTAGATAATTTTAAGTATCGCCATAATAAATACACGACAATAAAAATACCTATTGGTATGAGCATTCCAAATAACATTGAATGAGCATAAGTCTCGGGATCAGCATAATTATCCATACCCGGGAAACACTTACACCCCCAAGGATAACCTTCGGTATTGCCCATAACTGCGACATTGATGTATTCGGTCACAAGTGACACGAATACTATCAGTGCAATTACAGACGTCAGGATCAACACTATTCTTATGATTTTCTTGGATATAGTCATGTTTTCAAAATATGCCGTTATTTAGCATAAAGATCAATTGTGCTTCCTCTTCCGCCAGGAAAATGGGGTCAGCCACCGTTTTTCTCTTTTTTCGGTCTGCCGGGAGTGCGAAGGACCTGATCTAATGAGAACTTGGTAATCATCCGGTCTCTCCAAGACTCCCTCCCATATGGTATGCCTTTGTTCACGGATTTGCGAATAGCGTCTAACGACTCCGAAGACTCAGGAGTATTCACCCAGGAACGGTAGCCGTGCGGAAGCGGAGTCGGTGAAGGAGCGAGGAGTTGCTTCTCTTTCTTGGTTCCAGATATGCGTCTGTACGCACTCCCCCATTTCCAGGATTCTGGAGTCTTTGAGAGCTTGGCTCGGACAGGGTTGCGCTCCACGTATTTGATCACAGTGAGGAGATGGTTGTCGTCATCAACAAGGAAAGACTTGTATCGTCCTTGGTACAGATGACCTCCACCGATCGTTTGTGTTTTCACATGATATCGACGAGTGTGGGTGTTGGTGAACCATCCCATGAATCGAGAGAGATCTCCGTCCTTTCTGGGATATAAAAGGAGATGCCAATGATTCGGCATGACAGCATACGCAAGGAGGCGCATATCGAACTTCTCGATTCCTTCTTGGAGAATCAATTCTAACGCTTGATAGTCCTCTTTGGATTCGAATATGGTCAAACGACCATTCGATCGATTGATGATGTGATAGACGAGGTCTCCAACATCAACACGTTCTGTGCGGGGCATTCCCTGAAACTATGTGACGACAGTGTTTTCGTCAAGAAACGGTGGCTGACCCCATTATTGACCCCATTATCATTATATTTGTAGAAGTGGTGGCTGTCCCCATTATTGTTATTCATTATTGATTTTCTCCAGTGTTGACGCATGGTTGGCTAGAAGATAGTCTTTTCTTCGGATCATTCTTCTCGGAGAAACTGATGGAAACACGACTCTTCTTCATGAATCCCTTGTCCATGGGACTGCTTGGATTCATATCAGGATATTTCCTTTCCTTTACAGCACTTGTCGTGATCACGGGAGTTTGCCTCGCGATCTTTGCCGTGATGTGCGTGCGCCTCCATGAGATGGAGACGCTCCTGACATATTTCTTCGGGGTCTCGGCCACCATCGGCAACTTGTGCATGTGGGTGACATACTCTGTCG
>CAYPEZ010000002.1:8478-10821 GCA_964409985.1 uncultured Candidatus Saccharibacteria bacterium | reverse complement strand
GAGATCTCTTTCAGAGCATCTTGAGGTGAATACGATCGCCGGCCTAAGTCATAGGCCGGCGATTATTGTTACTTGTTTACTTTGTTATGCGACAGAAGGAAGGGTGCATCTTGTGCGATATCACCACTCCAGCTGGCCGCCGATCTTATACTCGGTCACACGCGTTTCAAAGAAGTTCTTCTCTTTGGAGAGGTCGATGGCCTCACTCATCCATGGGAATGGGTTTTCTACGTTGTAGATGGGCTTCAGGCCGATGCGTTCGAGGCGACGATCAGCAATGTGCTCGATGTACTGACGGAAGCCTTGCGCGTTCATGCCAAAGATCCCTTTTGGAAAGACTTCAGTCGCAAATGTATATTCGAGCTTCGTCGCACGGCGAACGAGATCGATGACGTGCTCTTGAAAACTCTTGCTCCATACCTCCGGCTGCTCTTCTTTGATGGCATTGATCATGTTGATACCAAAGTTGAGGTGCTGAGTTTCGTCACGCATGATGTACTGAATTTGCTCTGCACTTCCGGACATTTTGTTTTGACGCTGGAAGCCAAAGATGACTGCGAATGAGCTGTAGAAGAAGATCCCTTCCATGATAAGCGAAAAGACAATCATGTTCTCAAGGAATTTCTGATCGTTCTCAAGCGTTCCGGTCTTGAACATAGGGTCAAAGATTCCCTCGTTGAGGGAAAGGACCATGTTGTCTTTGTCGTAGATCGCTTGGACCTCACGATACATGTTGAAGATCTTGGACTCATCCATGGCGAGAGATTCAACGATGTATTGATAGGCATGCGTATGAATAGCCTCCTCGTATCCTTGGCGCAGAAGATACATGCGGCACTCAGGACTCGTGATGTGCCTATAGAATGCAAGGACAACGTTATTTGCTGCGATGGAGTCTGCCGTCGTGAAGAATCCGAGCACGGTCTCAAAGGCCTTGCGCTCGTCGGGGGTGAGAATCGTTTGACTCCTCCACTGCTCGACGTCTTTTTGCATCGAGATTTCTGTCGGAAGCCAGTGATTGGCGTTGCCTACCATGTACGCATCCCACGCAAACGTGTGGCGCATGGGGTACAGCTGCATCACATCAGCGTCACCGCCATTGATGATGCGGCGCTTATTGATGTCGACGGGACGGGCTCCTTTGGAGATAGGCATAGTGGGAGATGTTCGGGTGAATAATTATCCTTGGCACGACTCGCAGATACCGACTTCTTCACCTGCTGCGACACGAGCAAGTGTTGCTTCATCAGGGACAGTAGCTTCAACGACTTCCGGAAGGACTGTTGCTGCTGCTGCGGCTTCATTCTTTTGATTCTTTCGAATGTGGGTTGAACCGAACTCTGCGGTTGAGACGGTTGATTTTTCAACCTGTGATGCACCGAGTGAACGGAGGTAATACGTGGTCTTCAGTCCGAGCTTCCATGCGTGGAAATAAATATCAGAGAGGTCACGGCCACTCGTACCTGCATAGAAGATGTTGAGTGACTGAGACTGATCGATCCACTTTGAGCGGCGAGCTGCAGCTTCGATGAGCCAACGAGGCTCGATTTCGAAGACTTCTTTGTACTTTGCTTTGAGAGCCGTAGGAATATCTGTAATTTGCTGGATGCTTCCATCGTAGTACTTGAGCTTCTTGAGCATGCCAGAGTTCCAGAGTCCTGCTTTCTTGAGGTCATTGATGAGATAGTCGTTCACGACCACGAAGTCCCCTGCTTGATTACTCTTCACATAGAGATTCTTGTAGATCGGTTCTGCGGTTGGAATAGCGCCAACGATATTCGCTGTTGTCGCTGTGGGAGCCACTGCCATGGTGTTGGAGTTACGCATTCCATGCTTCTTGATGTGCTCACGTACTGGTGCCCAGTCGAGGCGGCCACCGCGAGGAATGGCAATCCTGTCCCCACGCTCCTTCTCGAGAAGGTCGATGGTGTCCTGGGGAAGAAGTCCACGATCCCACTTCGATCCCTTGTAGGTCTTGTAGGTCCCACGCTCTTTTGCGAGTTCAGATGAACCAAGAATTGCGTAGTATGCAATGACTTCCATGCTCTCGTCGGAGAACTCAACTGCTTCTTGTGAGTCGAAATTGATGTCGAGCATGTAGAGTGCGTCGTGAAGTCCACGAAGCCCGAGTCCTACTGGGCGATGGCGCATGTTTGAACGCTTTGCGTCGTCGGTTGGGTAGAAGTTGATATCAATGACGTTGTCGAGCATACGCATGGCGATCCGTGTGACCTGTGCCACATACTCCTGGTCAAACTTTCCTTCACGAACGAATTTCGCCAAGTTGAGTGAACCGAGGTTACACACAGCAGTTTCGTCAGCTGACGTATTGAGTGTGATTTC
>CAYPEZ010000002.1:0-8468 GCA_964409985.1 uncultured Candidatus Saccharibacteria bacterium | reverse complement strand
GTGCAGAGGTTGGAGTTGTGGACGACACCTACGTGATCCTGCGGTGAGCGGATGTTTGATGGATCTTTCCATGTGATCCATGGGTGGCCGGTCTCAAAGAGCATGGCGAGCATCTTTTTCCAAAGATCGATTGCCGGCATCTGCTTAAAGAGTTTGATCTGGCCTTTTTGTGCCATTGCCTCGTACTCTTCATAGCGCTTCTTGAATGCTGCTCCATACAAATCGTGGAGTTCGGGGGTTTCGTCTGGAGAAAAGAGTGTCCACTGTCCCCCATCGCGTACGCGCTGCATGAAGAGATCAGGAATCCAGTTCGCAGTATCCATGTCGTGCGTACGGCGGCGTTCGTCACCGGTATTTTTGCGCAGCTCAAGGAAGTCGAGCACGTCGTAGTGCCAGCACTCGAGGTACACACATGCAGCACCACGGCGGCGGCCCGAGCGATTGATTGCGACAGTCACATCGTTCGCGATCTTGAGAAACGGAATGACTCCCTGGCTTTCAACACCTGTGCCCTTAATAAATGCGCCTGTTCCACGGAGTGCTGTCCAGTCTGTGCCAATGCCTCCTGACCACTTAGAGAGCTGAGCATTATCGGCATAGCTCTTAAAGATAGCGTCGAGTGAGTCTGGAACAGTATTGAGGTAGCAGGATGACAGCTGAGGCTTCGGTGTCCCTGCATGGAAGAGCGTTGGCGTCGATGGTGTGTATGAGAAATCCGCCATGACGGTATAAAACTTTTCAGTCCAGAATTCGCGGACCTTTTTGTCCTCGGCGAGTGCTGTCCCCATGGCAATACGCATCCAAAACATTTGTGGAGTCTCGAGCACCTTCTTGGTCTCTGTATCACGAATAAAGTAGCGATCATAGAGTGTCTGGAGACCGAGATAGTCAAAGAGATGATCGTCTTTGAGATTCATTTTCTGTGCGAGCGCATCGACATTGAAATCTAGGAGTGCTGCGTCGACGCGGCCGAGCTCAACACCACGCTCAAGCACTTTCTTAAACGCCTTCGCATGCTGCTCCTGAAGCTTCTTGTAATCAATATTTTTGTGGCCGATGACTTCTTGATAGATGAGGTCAAGGAGCATGCGTGCGGCAAGCTTCGTGTATGCAGGGTCACGTTCGATCATTGAGCGCACCACCATGATGACTGCACGTGTGACATCCGGAGTCTTGATCCCCTCATATACTTCGTTGCGGACCTGAGTGACGATGGTGTTTACATCAATGACTCCATCAAACTCTTTTGAGAAATGCTCAACAAAACGGCGGATCTTGTCGAGTGAAAACGTCTCAGTCTTTCCATCACGCTTGGTGACCGAGAGCTCGTTCTCTTCAATTTTCTGAAGAACTTCTTTGCGCTCTTCTTCGCGGACCTTTGCGTGCTCATGGCGGTACAAAATATATGCTTTCGCAACAGTGAAGTGCCCTTTCTCCATGAGGGTACGCTCAACCGCATCCTGAATGAGCTCCACCGATGGGACATCTTCTTCTCTCACCTTCCCTTCCACATCTGCAACAACGAGATCTGACATGTCAGACAAGTCAGAATCTGAAACATTCACCCCTTGAGCAAAAAACGCTTTTTTCATCGCAGTGCCAATCTTTGTGCGATCGAATGAAACGATATCTCCTGTGCGCTTTTTAATTTTGGTGAACATGTTGTGGGAAGTGAAATGATAATTAAGAGACTTCACAGGGCCACAACACGACTCCAAGGGGTTGGAGTCATTCGGTTGTGGGAACCGAAGGAAATCTTTGTTGATTGTAGCGTTTTTCTTGCCCAAAAAGCACTGTTGATAACTCAAAAAAAGTACTCGGAAAACGGTAGGGGCTTTGCGTCAAGAATTGCCCTCGGAAAAGGCTACACTCTGCCCTATTTTGAGCTGAAGTTTTTTGGCAGCACCCGCAGGAATTTCCAGCACGTATCGTGCAGGGGTGGGAGAAGCGAAAGTCGCTGGGTAAGAGGCGGGAGAAACATCGTGCTCAATGTGAACGATGGACCAAGACCTGTCGATCCATATGATATCGATAGGAAAATTCATGTCTGGCATCCAAAATGGATAGTTGGCATCAGTCGCAAACCAAAAAAGCATGCCATGCCCTTCTGGGAGGCTCCTTCTTCCTGAGAGTCCTCGTTCTTGATCTTTCTCTGTTCTAGCGATTTCTACTGAAAATGTTTGACCACCTAGGACAACTGAGGCCAAAGAGTTCGCAGAAGGTGTTTGGATATCGTGTGACCCCTGCTTTATGTATAAGAGCCCGCCGCCAACTACAACGAGTGCGATCAAGATCACATTAACGTACTTCATAGTGTGTCGGTATTGTACACGAGAGTGTGCTCATTTTTTGTGCACAGGGGTCTATTGCACAATGGCCATGATCTGATTGGATAAGGAGAGTAACGGATTGTTCATTGCACAGGAGCTTTCCCATGGATCTGACACCTGCTCCGCTTGACGCTGCTCGTCTTATCCAAAAGCCTGATACCGAGTGGCAGCACATCATTCGACTTGGTGAAGAGCGTCTCGACGATGAAATTCGCACCGACGACCGTTCATATCTCGTTGGAGTACTCACGAGCGATTCCTGTATGCGGTTTACTCCCTCGCAGACACTCGAAGAGGCTACGCTCCTCATGTCTCACCCCGAGGGATCACGAATCGTAGAGATTGCTCGATGGCAAACCATTGCACACCGACTCTTGGTCAGTATCGGGATTTTTCCCTGGCTTGTGATCTCAGACCAGCGATCTCTTCAGAGTATGCTGCTCGCAATCACATATGCAGAAGATGCGTTCAGGCATCTCAGCGTGCTCTCTCGTATAAAGAAAGAAATTTCTCAGTACGAACGATTTGCACTCACTCTCTCACGGTACACAGATATCCTTATGTGTTCGTATGAGATGGTGCGTCGCGAGCGCCTCTCAGAAAAAACTCTCGCAGTATTAGCTCAAGCTGGGAGTAAATATGCCGGAGAGCTCATTGCTCCTCGGAGGCGCCACAATTAGTGGCGCCTTTTTACATGCTATTTGAAATATGCATTGAGCACGTACTGCTCAACCATGCGGTGTGTGTGGAAGAATGACCCGTTGATGGCGATGACGCTACGCATCATTTTGATCCATTTTTCACGTTCGCTGTAATACTTTGGAAGAATGATGTATTCAAGTTTTGAGTACATATCTTCTTGGTCTTCGTGGGCACTCGATTCTCCTTGCTCGGGATGATTGCCTATAGACCATCCTGTGACATGCTCAATGTGACCTTCGAGCCACCAACCATCGAGGATAGATAAATGTGGAACTCCATTGAGGGCTGCCTTCATCCCACTCGTTCCAGATGCTTCTTGAGGGCGCTGTGGTGTATTGAGCCAGAGATCTACTCCCGCAACAAGAACTTGGGCAATCTCCATCGTGTAATCTGGAAGAAAGACTATGCGAACTTTGTTCTTTTGTTCATTTGCAAGGCGGAGGATGCGTTGAATCATGAGCTTCCCTTCATGATCTTTGGGGTGCGCCTTCCCACCCATGATGATTTGGATACCTTTGGTCGTAGACGCAATGCGCGTGAGCCGTTCAAGGTCACTAAAAATAAATTCAGGACGTTTGTATGCAGTGGCTCGTCGAGCAAATCCAATAGTAAATACTTGCTCGTCGAGTATGGTACCTGTGAGTCCTTGAACCAATGTGATAAGCGAACGTTTTGCTTCTTGGTGTGCGCTCCAGAGTTCATCCGTGGGAATTGCTAGTGCGTACCTGAGGCTGTACGGGTCTTGTTCCCAGCCCGCGAAGTGGTGTGAAAATACCTTCTTTACAGCAGGTGTAACCCAAGTGCTCGCATGAACGCCGTTGGTGATGGCATCAATAGTATATCCAGGAAACATTTCCCTCGTGACTTCACCGTGACGCTTGGCAACTCCATTCACATATCCTGAGTGCATGAGTCCCAGAATCGTCATGTGGAGTGCATCATGCACAAAAAGATAGTCGCGTTTTGCTGGAAGATATGCTGCGAGTACTTCCTCCGCCATTGCTCGCGGGAACTGGTCGTGTCCTGCGGCGATGGGTGTGTGTGTCGTAAAAACGCAGCGTTCTTTAATATACGCAAGTGCATCATCGCTTTCTCCGTGTTCTTTGAGTAGTTCGAGGGTCAGAAGTGCTGAGTGACCTTCGTTCATGTGATATTTGTGAATATTCACCATCCCTAATGCCTTGAGCATCAGCATCCCCCCAATACCGAGCACGCTTTCCTGTAGAAGTCTGTGGTGGTCATCTCCTGCGTACAGTCGTGCGGTTATTTCTCGGACTTCAGGAGGATTCTCTTCAAGGTTGGTGCTAAGAAAAATCACGGGATTTGTTTTTCCACTTGCCCCCGCGTAGACGTACAAAAATCCACTAACGGCAACACGCTTTCCAGAGAGTGTGAGTGCGACTGTCGGAAGCGCGCGCATGATGCCATTCGCATTCCACGCATCTTCACCGTCATTCTGCCACCCAGAACCATCAAAAGTCTGTTTGAGATATCCTTTGTCGTACAAAAGCGTGACCCCAACAAGAGGTATGCCGAGATCAGTCGCACTGCGTACCATGTCGCCAGCCAAGATTCCAAGGCCTCCAGCATATGTATGAATATCAGGATGTATCCCAATCTCCATAGAAAAATACGCTATCTTCGTCTCGGTAAATTGACGAGGAGTAGTACTTGGAACACCTTTGGTTGGTATTGGACGAGAGGTCATGGAAATTGCAAAGAACACCGCTAGATCAGTGTTGAGCATAGTCTACCGTATTTTTCTTAGAATATTCACTCAAAGGAGTGAATAAACTGTGGATTTTAACGAAGCATGAGGAGGACAAGAGCGCCAAGAAGAATGCGGTAGTACGCAAAGTGCTTGAGTCCAAATCGTGCAATGTATCGAAAGAACCACGAAATGGTGAGATAACAGACCCCCCATGCAACAAGAAATCCAATCAAGAGAAGTGCACTCTCGTGTAATGAAATGGGCGATCGGAAATCAAGCAAGCTGTAGAGAGATGCGGCAAGAAGAGTTGGAACAGCAAGAAGCATCGAAAATTGTGCTGACGAGACCCTTGAGAGCCCCGCACCCAACCCCCCTATCGTTGCAGATGCTGCTCTACTCATGCCAGGGATTAGTCCAAGAATATGCGCAAGGCTAATGAATATCACTTGGGCGTATGAAAGCGAAGAGAGTGGGGTCTGGGTTTCTTCCGTGTGGCGCGGCACGAAGGTATCGACCAGAAGCAAGACAATTCCCCCAGTGATTAATGCGGTTGCGACGATCACAGGTGTAAAGAGCAGATCAAGAATGTCTCCTCCAAGTAAAAAACCAACAAGAAGGATAGGAAATATTCCAACGCTTACGCGGAGCATGAGCGCAAATGCGCGTGCTCGCTGTGTTGGATCTTTGGTAAACGGAGAAATCGTTTTCCAAAAATACGTGAGGACAGCAAGAATCGCTCCTCCCTGAATCACAATGTCAAAAAGTTTTGTGAATTCTTCTGCTCCACGGAACGAAACCCACATATTCGCAAGGATGAGATGTCCCGTCGATGATACGGGGAGCATTTCGGTTATTCCTTCGATGATTCCGAGGAGAATTGCCGTGATAGCGTCATGCATAGAAGAAAGAATAACACACTACTCTATCAAAAAAAGTTTGTTATGCTACTTGGAGGATGAATACAAAAGCTGCCTGTCCGGATTGTGGGAACGCTCCTGTGAATCATTTCATGCACAAGTTTAGCGTTGTGATGGATTTTTTTGTTGAAAAACTGAACGGAGTTGCTCGGCCAATCATGGGATTTACCGAACCCCTATTTAATCGCTTTGTCGATCGTTATTTTCCCTCATTGTTCAAGATACTCACAGCCATAGGAGTTGGGCATGTGGTCACTGCTCCGGATACGCACATGAATGCCCGTGAGCGAGTTTTTTGGGAAGAAGGGATACGTCGGGGAGTTAAACTTTGGGGATGGAGAATGTTTGAAGGGGCTAATACGCTTTCAGTCGCTGAATTCAATGGGAAGTCACTTGTCTTCAGTACGATCCCCCGTCCCGGGTATCAGACAAGCGATGGGAGTGATTGGATTGATAGTAAGGATAAACTTCGTGAACATTTTCTCCCTGCAGGAATCCCAATGGCGCGCGGTGGTGTGGTGCGTTCGTGGAACGAAGCAAAAACGATGTTTCTCTCTCTAACACCTCCTGTTATCGCCAAGCCCGCAAGAGGATCACGCAGTCGGCATACAACAACACACATCGACACGCTTGATGAGCTAGAGATTGCGTATGAGAAAGCAAAACAACTTTGCCCCTGGGTTATTATTGAGGAAGAACTTATTGGGCTTGTTCATCGAGGGACGGTGATTGGTGGAAAAGTCGTAGGAATTCTTCGTCGCGAACCAGCTGCTGTCACAGGAGATGGTGTTCATACTGTGCTCGAATTAATTACGAAAGAAAATGAAAACCCGATGCGCCAAGGACCAATTTTCCATCAGATAGAACTTCATGATCCCGAGCATGACAAGGAGCTTATGCGTCATGGTATGACTCTCAAGAGCATCCCACCGTCTGGGAAGATTGTGACTCTTTCCCAAAAAGCGAGTCGTGGTCTGGGAGGAGGTGCAACAGATGTCACCGACGATGCACATCCAGAGATTGTCCGAATGCTTGAAAAAGTGGCAGAAGTGCTCGGCGATTCTCTTGTTGGCATTGATTTTATTATCGACGATGTGCGGAAACCTTGGAGGCAGCAGCCTCGTTCGGGGGTCATTGAATGTAACGGTGCCCCATTTATCGATCTTCATCTCTTCCCTCTTGTCGGGAAACCAAGAAACACCCCAGGAGCACTTTGGGACCTTCTTTTAAAAGAATAAATCTATCGACAAGAGTGCTTATGCACTAAACGTTTTTTCAGGCGTGTGGTGTTGGGGCTTATGCAGTGGAGGGGTCTGAATGTGTTTATGTATCGATAGAAATTCACCGAGAAAATTTCGAAAATCGGCGTTTTTTGCTTTCTCACCTTTTTCAAAAAAGTGATCGATAGGAGCGCTTTCGGGAGTACGCTCAAAGTGTCCACGAATTTCCCCATCTGAAAAGACACGCAAATGGTATTGATAGTCAAACCCAATGAGCTTTCTCCACGAGAGGACTTGTGAGGGGTCTTCCCATGCGACAAAGTGGTTTCCAAAGCCGTAGTGTGTCGACAGGTGATGCATCATCTCTGCGAGCGTCTTCCCTGGTGCAAGCCATCCAATATGAAAGCGTTGTCGCTTCTTTTGGTGCACAGGAACAAAAAAATGTTCAACGTACGGAAATACTGGGTAGAGAGCTCGCCAAAATGCCTGCTTAGCTTTCTTGATTGGAGACATGAGAACAGTCTAGCGTGTTTTTGCATTGATATCAAAACACGCCCCATTAGGATGGGGCGTGTGTACGTGCAATAGCGCAAATGTGATCATGGAGCTCTCTCCACGAATCAACGGGGATAACGCCTTCGGGGACTGGGTCATTCTTGTTGTAATGCCAGCGAAATAAGTAGCGATGCGGAACAATTTTTGCCATGACAAGAAGATTTTCTGGGTCGTCATCAACGAACACATCATATCCAGAGACAAATTCTGACTTGCAGCGCGATTCCTTGTCTGTGTTGACTCCAATGACAGGCAGATTAATCGAGAGTTTCTTGAGCCATCGTTCTGCGAGCCCACTTCCCTCAGGGTGTCGACGCGCTGTGATCACGGTCGCCTTTGTTGGGTGAAAGACATTGAGGACACGCGGAAGATAGGTCTGCATGCCTTCGACTGGAGTCATGTAAGGAATGTACTCATCCTTCCGGCAGATCTGATGAATGACCTCCCAATACTCATCGTGTGTCGCATGACCATCATCAATAAGAAATTCATAACGCGCTCGTTCTCTAGGGATGCGACGGTTAAGGACATCCAACATTCCGATTTCGACAAGAGTATCTATACGTGAAAGAACTCCGTCAAAGTCTAGACCAATAGTAAACATGGGTCACCTATTTTGAAGTACACACTACCGCCAACTCTATCTGAGTTCTTTGCAATGTCAAAGAGGCTTTCAACTTTCGAAATATCTATATATTTGCTATAGTCTCCCCTGTCACCACTAGAGTGTTCGCATGGTGTGAGACATGGCCGTGAGGACCCGCGCAGCGGGAGCCATGTCGTAAGACTTTTCTGAGATTTTCAGAAATCTTGAAAAGGTGTACGGGTCCTGTAAGGGGCGAGTGCGACTGTACAAATAGTATTTTATCGATACATTTTACACGCACAGACAATTTGGAGGGTTCGCATAGTGGTCGAGTGCGCCCGCCTGGAACGCGGGTAGGGAGCAATCCCTCGAGAGTTCGAATCTCTCACCCTCCGCCAATTTTCACTTTTTGTGAAATCATAAGAAACAGCCTCGGCGCAAAGCGCC
>CAYPEZ010000001.1:16944-43425 GCA_964409985.1 uncultured Candidatus Saccharibacteria bacterium | reverse complement strand
ATTGCGCAACTGGACAATATTTTAAAACTGGAGTGTTCTGTAAAATAATCCAGGATGTAATAGCCGGAGTTCAGTGATTCAGTCGGATAATCAGGACAGAATGTTAATTCGAAAACGTAGCAAGATTTTTATTATCTCTACTTGTTTTTCCTTTAGCTTATAGGTTTAGTTACTGGTATTTTTAGAAAAAAACGACGTGAGCCATGGGGGGTGGTATATGATTCTGTCACCAAGCGCCCCCTTGATCCCGCGTATGTGATTGCGCAGGATCAGTCGACAAAACGCTCGACAGGGGAAGCGATTACAGATCTTGATGGACGGTATGGTTTTATTTTGAAGCCAGGAGAATATGTCATTGTTGCTAATAAAACTCACTACCGGTTTCCTTCAAAAGAACTTCAAGGCAAAAGCCGAGATGAGTTTTATGATAATCTTTATTTTGGAGAATCATTTGGTGTCAACGAAGGAGATGTTGCTCGATACAATATTCCACTCGATCCCATTGAGTTCGACTGGAATGAGTTTGCAAAAAACAAGGATCAGGTATTCAAGGTCTATTCGCGCAGGGAACGTATTCGCCTAATCATATTCAACACACTCTTTTTTGTGGGATTCTTGTTCTCGCTTTTTGCGGCGTATCTTGAGCCAACAACACTCAATATTGTCATGTCGATCGTCTATGGCATCATTTTTGTTGTTCAGATTACTTGGAAACGCAGACATAAGATTGCTCGCGTGTTGTCAAAAGAAGGAAAACCAATTCCATTTGCTCTCATTAAGGTGTTTCTAGCTGGGACTCAGACAATGGTCAAAAAGGTTGTTGCAGATGAATTAGGCAGATTCTATGTTCTTGTGCCTCCTGGGTCGTACACAATCACTGTCGAAGAAAAACAACCAGATGCGACATATCGTAAGGTCTTGGAAACACCATCTATGGAGCTGCGTAAGGGCGTCCTCAAAGAAGATCTCTTTGCTCTCTCATCGTACTAATGAAGCTATCCACGGGAGGGAAAAGTATATCTAGAGTATACTTCTTCTATCTAATCATAATCCTGTAATTACATGGCTATTCGCGTTGCAATTAATGGTTTTGGTCGCATTGGAAGAGCATTCTTTAAGTTAGCTCGAAAGCACCCTGAGCTCAATATTGTTGCGGTTAATGATCTTGGTGATCCGGAAAATATGGTGTATCTCCTCAAATACGATACAGCATATGGGCGTGCGGATTTTGATGTAAAGACTGAAGTGGTTGATGGAAAAACCACATTCATTGTCGATGGAGAGCGCACGATTCTTGTGCAAGAAAAAGATGCGACAAAACTCCCGTGGCGTGACATGCATATTGATGTTGTTGTTGAGTCGACGGGCTTGTTCACTGCCTATGATAAGGCGAAGGTTCACCTTGATGCGGGAGCCAAGCGTGTTGTGATCACTGCTCCTGTGAAGGGCCAGGTCGTGGAAGGGGTAACGGGAGTAACCGCACTGATGGGACTCAACGAAGACAGACTTGTCTCTGCGCAGATTTCTTCAAACGCGTCATGCACAACGAACGCAGCATCTCCGGTCATGGCAATACTTCACGAAAAGATTGGAATTGAAAAAGCGCTTCTCAATACCACGCATGCATACACCGGGACACAAAAAATCGTTGACGGCCCTGGGGGGAAGGATTTTCGTGGAGGGAGAGCAGCTGCACAAAGCATGATTCCTGCTTCGACGGGGGCAGCGATTGCTGTCACAGAAGCCATTCCTGACCTTGCGGGAAAATTTGACGGAATTTCGATCCGCGTTCCGGTGATAGCGGGGTCAATTGCAGATATAACGTTTATTGCCAAACGAAATACCTCACGAGATGAAGTCAATCAGATCCTCCGAGATGCAGCAAAAGATCCAAAATGGGAAGGAATTTATACCTGTACGGATGAGCCGCTTGTCTCTGCAGATATCATTGGTCAGACGTATGGGTCTATTGCAGATCTTGATATGACGCGTGTTGTTGATGGAAATCTCGTGAAAGTCCTTGCATGGTACGATAATGAAATGGGATACACGAACACATTAGTTAAGCATGTTCTTCTTGTGGGGAAGCATGCAACAGTATAGGCGGTATGCGTATTGCACTCGGAACAGATCATGCAGGGTTCTTGATGAAAGAGGAAATCAAAACGTATCTTGAACGCGCGGGTCACGAGATTGTTGACGTTGGAGCATATGACCTCCAAAGCGGAGATGATTATCCTGATTTTATTCGGCCAGCAGCGGAAAAAGTTTCAAGTGGTGAAGTCGAGCGGGGAATTATCTTTGGGGGGTCGGGGCAAGGGGAGGCCATGGTTGCAAACCGCATTCGTGGCGTACGAGCAACGGTCTATTATGGAGGATCCCCAGATATCATTAAGCTTTCTCGAGAACACAATAATGCAAACATGCTCTCGCTTGGGGCTCGATTCCTTTCCGGTGATGATGCAAAACACGTCATTGATCTGTGGCTTACAACACCTTTTACTGAAGATGAGAGACACGATCGTCGTATTAAAAAAATTGATCTATGAGAGAAATTATCCCTGCCATCATGCCTGTGTCTTTTGATGACCTAAAAGAAAAAGCAGAGAAAGTATCAGGCATTGTTGGGCTCGCACAGATTGATATTATGGACGGTGTCTTTGTGGCATCTCGTAGCTGGCCGTACACAGATGGGGGGGTTGAAGGCGAGGTGCACTTCAAAGCACTCTCCACACAAGACGAAGGTCTCCCAGAGTGGGAAGATCTCGATTATGAGATCGATCTCATGATTTCTGAGCCGGAGAAGCATATCGATGAATGGCTTCCCCTTGGAGCCTCGAGACTCATCTTTCACATTGAGGCAGTAAAGAACATTGATATGTTTTTTGGCCACGATATTTTTCGTCCCGAAGCACGATCTATTGGTACCACAAAAGTCATTGAGCTCGGGCTTGCGATTAATCCGGATACGCCCCTAGAAAGCATACTTCCTTATATGTCGAAGATTGATTTCGTGCAGTGCATGGGCATTGCTAAGATCGGATATCAGGGCCAGCCATTTGATGAAGGAGTCCTCAAGCATATTCACACGCTTCGCCTGAAGTTCCCAGATATGCCTATCAGTGTAGATGGGGGGGTGAGTCTCAAGACCGCACATGATCTTGTGGGCGCAGGGGCGACTCGCCTTGTCGCAGGGTCAGCGATTTTTGGTGCAAGTGATGTGGATGTAGCGATTGCCGCACTTCAGAATGCCTAGTAGAATGACTTGGTAATGGAGCACCTTCATGATGCAAAAATAAAAGAGATCGAAATCATCGCAAACAAGATTCGCCAGACGATTATTGAAATGCTCCTCGCTGCTGGTTCTGGGCATACCGCAGGACCTCTCGGGATGGCTGATGTGTTTGCCACACTCTATGTGCATGCGCTCAAACACGATCCCAAGAACCCAGAATGGCCAGATCGAGATCGCCTCGTGCTTTCCAATGGTCACATTGCCCCTGTCCTCTATGCATCGATGGCGCACACTGGATACTTTCCAGTTGAAGAGTGTAAAACGCTCCGAAAATTTGGCTCAAGACTCCAAGGACATCCACATCGTGAATGGCTTCCAGGGATAGAGACATCATCCGGGCCTCTTGGGTCCGGGCTCTCACAAGCTGTGGGGATGGCACTTGCTGACCGCATCGACCGTGGTCGTGCATCAAACAGATTTTTCTACTGCCTTATGGGTGATGGCGAGATCAATGAAGGTCAAGTATGGGAGGCAGCGATGCTCGCAGGGAAGGAGAAGCTTCACAATCTCGTTGCTATCATTGACCGCAATAATATCCAGATCGATGGATTTACTGAAGATGTGATGCCCCTTGAACCACTCCGTGAGAAATGGGAGTCCTTTGGTTGGCATGTGCAAGAAATTGATGGGCATAATATCGAGTCAATCAACAATGCGATACAGGACGCAAAAGCATTTTTCTCCAAACCGTCGATGATCATTGCACACACGATTCCAGGTAAGGGTGTAGAGTTTACTGAGCGCCGGCCAGAGTGGCACGGCAATCCACCAGGGAAGGGATCTGATGCTGTGGTGCCAAAGGATAAACAAGGTGAAGTAGCTTTGAATGAGTTGCGAACTCTTGGGGGGCGTATCACAAGCGAGCATCAATAAAATATGACCACACTTAATCCAAAAATATTTGATAAAGACGTTGCTCAAGCTCCTATTCGAAAGGGATTCGGCGAAGGACTCCTCCAAGCAGGCGAACTTGATCACAATGTCGTCGCGCTCTCGGCAGACCTCACTGAATCAACAATGATTCACCTCTTTAAGAATAAGTTCCCAAACCGTTTTGTGGAGATGGGAATTATGGAGCAGTCCATGGCGTCTGTCGCGAGTGGAATGGCTGCGATGGGGAAGATTCCGTTCTTTTCTTCATATGCAATGTTCTCTCCTGGTCGCAACTGGGAGCAGATTCGAACGACAATCTGCTACAACAATGTGAATGCAAAAGTGGTGGGAAGTCATGCGGGAATCTCAGTGGGTCCCGACGGCGGCACACACCAAGCCATCGAAGACATTGCGCTCATGCGCCTTATTCCACGCATGATTGTCGTTGCTCCTTGTGATGCTATCGAAGCGAAGAAAGCCACTCTCGCGGTTGCAAAGTGGGACGGCCCTGCATATATCCGATTCGCACGTGAAGCAACGCCGATTATCACAACCGAAGAGACGCCGTTTGAAATAGGGAAAGCACAAGAATTCTTCCGTTCAACAACAAACCCTATTCAGATTGGGATCGTTGCGACAGGATCGGTGGTCCATAATGCACTGTTTGCTGCAAAGGCCCTCGATGATTCCGGCGTTGGCGTCGTGATGCTCAATATGGCTACTGTGAAGCCTCTCGACGAAGAAGCCCTCCTCACACTCGCAGGAGAAGTGAAGGGAATTGTGACTGTGGAAGAGCATCAGAGAAAGGGTGGACTCGGTGGAGCTGTAGCAGAATTTCTCTCCCAAAAGAAGCCAACGAAAATCTCATTCATTGGTGTGGATGACAAATTTGGGCAATCAGGAACTCCAGATGAACTTATCCGCGAGTACCATATGGATAAAGACAGTATTGTCGCGGCGGCTCGGGGTATACTATAGAGAATGAAGGAATCGTTCCTCACCCCACTTGTCCTTGCAATCGCTTTTGTAGGGCTTACACTCGGTGTTTCGTCGTTCTCAACAAAGAATGATGCACAGGTTGCACAAGTGGTATCTTCTGGACAAGGGATACCATCGCTTCCCGTGTCTTATGCTGTTGCGGTGTCTTCTGATGTTGTTTGTACAGGAGTATCTCCGCAGCGTACTGTCGGTTTTTTCTCACAGCCAGTCGAAGGTGGATATTTTAGTATCTATGGAGCTGGAGGAGTCGATCTTGGTGACAAAGAGCCTGGGCTCTATGAGCTTCCAGTGGGAACTTATACATGGGAGGGAATTCCTCGCGCAGGATACATGAGATCGGGGACATATGCGGGGACGTTCACCATTAGTGGTGCATGTTCGTCGCTACCGCAATCTACTGCTACTGATCCGATTCTCCCACCATCTTCTCCGAGCACAGGGACAGAAGATCTGTCATCGAATTCTTTTTCCCCAGTTCGTATAACAGTGAGCGCAGGTGGAGCGTGTCTTGACTCAAAGCGCATGACTCCTGTCGCTGTATCTATCGAACCTCGTGGAGCACGTGTCACCATCTCAAAAGCTAATGGAAATGTTGTGACGACGATCACGCAAGGACTGGCATATCTTCCAAATGGGGCATATACATGGAAGGCTGATGCGGAATCGGGGTACCGTATTTCTGGAGAATCGTCAGGGGCGTTTTCTTTACATTCGTGTGCGACAGAAGTGATCCCAAAGGTTAAGGTTGGAGAAGTTTGTGACCCCATTGAGGAAGGGGTCGATGTCTACTTTGGATTGACGCCAGAGGACGCGGGATATTTTTCTGTGAAGGACACCTCTCTTGGTGAAGTCACACAGCTTCAGCCTGGGGTAGCATATCTTCGCAATGGGTCCTATACATGGTCTTTTGTTCCGAGGGCAGGAATCATTGCTGAAACAAAAGGTGTGACAGCCGGTGCTCTCACTATTACGCAGTGCCCTCTTTCAACAGGAGCATATGTGCCACCAAAACCTGGAACAATTCTTTTTTTTCGTGATGGAAAACTCGTTGATCCTGTTGTGAAGCAAGGGGAAGTTATCGCACTTCGACTTGATGTAGGAGGTGCGACCGGAGTGACGCTGGAGCGAGTGGGGAAAAATGATCGTCTTGTCCTCGGGGCGATGACCCGTGATGGAAATAGTAGTCGTTGGCTTTATGTTTGGAATGTGGGAGCTGCGGTACCTGGAGAATATAGTCTCGTCGCTCATGCAGTGCAGGCAAAGGGCGATTCTGTGCCAGGAAGTCGATTGGTGACGATTCTTCCATCGGATCTCACCACACAATCAATTTCAGCGATGACACCTCCAATTCCTACGACGAAATCTTCTATTGAATTTCCGGATATATCATTAGATTTGCTCCCAGACGAGCCACTGTTCCACCAGATCCAAGTTGATGAAAGTACAGGGCTCACGCTCCCAGTTCGGGGTGTCGCAGATCTCATCTCAACAAAGGAAATTCTTTCTGTTGGAGAAAGCCTTCCACCCGCTCTTCGTACCCCAGAAGACTTGAGAATTTTTTGTGCGACAGCCGACCACGATGATATGTGCTTAGGTCTCCTCCCTGATGACCTCCGTGAAGAGGCTGAGGACATTATTGCGCAAGCGCGAAAAGAGATCCTCCGAGCATTTGCGGAGCGTCCACCCTTGTCTGTAGACACAGACCAAGATGGGTTGAGTGACTATGATGAAACTCATTTTTTTGGCACAAATGCGAATCAGTCAGATTCCGATAAAGATGGAGTTCTTGATCAGATAGAGATGCTACAAAATAGAAATCCATTGTCTTCAAAGGGCGAAGCTCTTCGTTTTGAAAACCCATCTATCGGGGGAGTTGATGGTATTGAATATCTCTCCGTTGACAGTGTTCGTGCGACCGATGAGTCACAGTCAAGCACTACTACACCACTTGTGATTTCGGGGAAGGCGTTTCCAAATACTGTGGTCACCATCTACGTGTTTAGCGATCCTACAATTATTCGTGTGAAAGCTAATACAGAAGGGTGGTGGACGGCACCTATCACCTCAATACTTTCTGATGGAGAACATCATGCGTTTGTCGCAGTGACAGATAGTGTTGGGCGCGTCCTTGCAAAAAGTACACCACGAACATTTTTTATTAAGGGGGCAAAAGTCTCAGTCACCCCTGAACAGACTCGATTCAGTGGATATACCATATTTTCTCATTCTGCCATGAGCGTTCTCGCTGTGTTCTTTCTTGGTGGAGCAGCAGGACTTCTCTACATTGCGTACAGAAACATTACTCGTCGTCGACGAGGTGACGGTGCGTTTTTGTAAGCACAATGTTTAGGAGATTTTTCTCGGAACGTAATCAAGAGGTCGGTTTTTGAGATGTTCTTCAAGTTTCTCTCTTGAGAGAAGTCCTTCCTGAGCACCAACATACTGGACAACAGACATGGAGTTGATTGGTCCCCACTGTGATGCTTCCTCAACGGATTTTCCGAGTGCTAGGGCTGAAGTGAATGTTGATGCACACGCATCTCCTGCACCGGTACGTTCGAGTGGTGGTTTTGGGTCTGGGTATGGAGGCATGAAAAATGTCGTATCAGTTTTTGTATCGTAGGTATACATACCTTTTGGTCCGTCCGTAATCACGGGAATCTTTGGGCCCAGTGCAGCCATCATCTTCGGGAGCTTTGACGGGTCAGGTTCGTTGGTTTTCAGAATGAGTCGTGCTTCTTCTGTGTTGCAGAAGAATACTTCGGTTCTGGCATAAAGACGCTTGAGACGTTCTGCGCCGAGTTTAATCTGAAATGTTCCAGGTTGGAATGCGAGGCGTACATTCGGATGTCTCTCGAGATAGTCTGCAATAGCTTCGTGATAGGGGAGTGAGTTTTCTCCGACAGAAGAAAAGTACATCCATCGGGGCTCGTGAGTCTCGAGGTCTGCAGGGAGGGCGTACTCATAGGCTTCGTGTTTGATGAGGATGGTGCGCTCTGCTCCATGCCAAAGGACGTAGTGATAGTTGGACACCTTCCCATCGTGCACGCGGATGTACCGCGTATCGACACCTTGCTTTTTGAGCGTCTCAATAATCTCTCTTCCATGTTCATCATTCCCCACATCAGCAATAAGTGCACTCCGGAGACCGAGGCGTGTCGCAGAGACAGCTGCATTCGCTGAGTTCCCGACTCCAGCGAGGACAGTCGCAAACTCATAAGGAATTTTTGCGCCATTGACAAGGCACAACTGCGTCTCTTCTTCACCCGAAGGGGTTTCGATATGAAAGACACTTGCTTGCTTAATACGAATAAATGCATCGGTGACAGTGTCTCCAATAGCGACGAAATCAAAGGGCGGTTGTTGTGTATCCATCCCAACAGTATATCGAGATTGACGTTCATCGAGAAGGGGGGTAGGGTGGTGGCGGAAGATTTTCTTTTTGATGGAGATGAATCATGCATATCGTCGCACATTATTGTGTTGGAGATCTCCTCGATGGAACGCGTTTTGTGTTTTTCCCAAAAGGGCACATCAAACGGTCGATGCTCAGGAAAATCATCAAGAGAGAATTTCCTGACACACGCATGCGTGACATCGCTTTGACCGAGCATCATCCTGGGTACCTGTCGCTCTCAAAAAAGAATAACCCTCACAATGTCTGGATGCTCATTCAATCTTCTCTCCCAGTTTCTACCCGCTCTCTATAGAGCGGGTTTTGTTTACTCATTCTTATACTGGATAGAAGCATGCATACGGAGTACACTTAGACCTATGACATATAAAGATATTATTCTTGATGCGCAAAAGAATAAGCGAGCGGTGGGGCACTTTAATATTTCAAACATCGAAGGACTGAATGCTATCTTTCAGTCTGCAAAAGCACTCAATCTTCCTGTGATTATTGGAGTGTCGGAAGGAGAGCGAGATTTTATAGGCGTAAGACAAGTCGTGGCTTTAGTGCATTCGCTACGAGATGAACATCAGTACCCAATCTTTATTAATGCAGATCATACGTATTCACTCGAGAGAGTGAAAGAGGCCATTGATGTGGGGTTTGATAGTGTCATTATGGACAATGCAAAACTTGGTCTCGACGAGAATATCGCACTCACGAAACAAGCAGTCGAATATGCTCGAAGTAAAAATCCGAAGGTGCTCATTGAGGCAGAGCTTGGGTACATCGGCCAGTCGTCTAAGGAACTCGATGCTGTGCCGGAGGGTGTCACCATGACAACCGTTGAAGATGCGACGAAGTTTGTAAAGGAGACAGGAGTGGATCTTTTTGCTCCTGCGATTGGGAATATTCACGGCATGCTCAAGAACGCTCCAGAGCCTGAGCTCAAGCCGGACCTTGCTCGTGCGATTGCTGAAGCAACGGGTGTTCCTCTTGTTCTGCACGGTGCATCAGGAAACACAAAAGAAGAAGTTCGAGCATGTATCGACGCTGGAGTTGCTATCGTGCACATTAATACAGAGGTGCGAGTTGCATACCGCGATGCGCTTAAAAAGCAGATTGCTGAACATCCGGACGAAGTTGCTCCGTACAAAATCATGAAACCATCAGTCGAAGCAATGAAACTTGTTGTGTCGGATAAATTGCGACTTTTTGCAGGGCTCTAAGAGTTTATAGTATTATAAAAGTATGAAACATCGCTCTCTCGTTATTGGCACTCTTTTTATTCTTAGTCCTTTGTTTGCAAGTGCTGCTACTCCAACGCTCTACTTTCCTCTTGATGAAGGAAGTGGAACATCATCGAATCCTTCAGTGGGTTCTGGTCAAGCGCTTATTCAAGGAGGAGCAGGATGGGTGTCTGGGAAATCTGGCACCGCAGTTGGCTTTGATGGAAAAAGTGGGGAAGTCGTCACGCTTGGAGAAAATATCCTTCCACAAGGAACGGAAGGGAGTATCTCTTTGTGGGTAGAAGCCAATACGCTTTCAAATAATAATTTCTTTTTCTCCGCACGTAGTCCATCTGATGATAAAGTCTTTTGGTCACTCGGGACTGATTATGAAGGACGGCTTATTCTTCGAACACGTGCAGGATCAGGATCCAGCGCACAGAAAGTCGACACATCTGCTATCTTTGATAAATCAACTTGGTACCACATTGTTCTCTCGGCAAACGCACTGAAATATAGTGTATATGTGAACGGAGAAGAAGTGCTCGTGACTGGTGCAAATACAGGGAAGTGGGTCTCAGACTTTACCACTGGGAATCTCCGCTATACACTCGGAGCGCTTGATGCGTCTGATTTTACTGGTGTGCTCGATGGAGTTGTTGACGATGTCCGTATCTTTGGAACCGCACTTACACTTGATGATGCGAGGGCTCTCTATAATGAGACAAATCAAAAAGGACCATCAATTCCCGTTGGCGCAACGCCCCAAATTTCATTGACTTCATCTGGAGAGACTATTCCATTCGGAGGATCAATTCATCTGACATGGAATGTTACAAATGCCAATTCATGTACCGCATCTTGGGAAACAGCACCAATCGCACTTACGGGAAGTGTAACGTTCACAAAGCTTGCTACGGATAGTTCATATACCATTACGTGTACAAAGACAGGAGGAGTGCCGTCGAGCGCGACAATCAACGCTCATGTGTTGCCCCAGGGTGCGACAACAACCCCGACGACGTTGACTCAAGTTCCTGTCACTGAAATTATTCTCGGCAGTGGCCCAACACTTTCCAAGACACTTATGATAGGTTCGCGTGGCGCTGACGTGATAGTACTTCAAGAGTATCTCATAAAGAAAGGATACCTTTCTGCAAAAGCGACTGGGTACTTTGGGGTCATGACAAAGGCAGCCGTAACTGCATTTCAAAAGGCAAACGGGCTTGACCCTGTGGGCATTGCAGGGCCAAAGACCCGCACGAAAATCGGGGTAACGCCGTAGCCTCTTATTCACAGGACTTTTTAAAAGCGCCTCTTCTGGAGGTGCTTTTATGATAGGATATTGAGGTAATCGTTATTTCTATTTCTTTTTGACATGCCGAATATCTATGTGACACGACGGATTCCCGAGATTGGCCTCTCGATGCTTCGAGACAAGGGCTTTACGCTTGATGTGAGCGAAAAAGATGGAGTGCTCACCCAAGTCGAACTTCTCTCAGCGCTAAGAGCAAAGCCGTACGACGGAGTGTTGTGTCTCCTGACCGATACGATCAATGGTGCTGTCTTTGATGCTGTGCCATCTGCAAAAATCTTTGCCAACTATGCGGTAGGATTTAATAACATTGATGTGCCTGAGGCAAAGAAGCGTGGCATCACTATCACCAACACTCCTGGGGCGTTGACTAATACCGTTGCTGAACATGCAATGGCACTCATTCTTGCTGTTGCAACACGTAGCGTTGAAGGAGACCGACTCGTTCGAGCTGGAAAATATGAAGGATGGGGCCCCATGATGCTTCTTGGAACAGACCTCAAAGGCAAAACACTAGGAGTGCTGGGTGCGGGACGTATTGGCTCTCGCCTCGCATATCACTGTCAAAAAGGTTTTGATATGAACGTGATTTACTATGATGTAAAGCAAAATCCTGATTTTGAAAAAGAGACTGGAGCAACATTTTATCCTTCGGTGGAGGGGGTACTTGAGCATGCTGATGTTGTGTCCATCCACGTGCCACTCCTTGATTCGACGAAGCATCTCATTAACGCTGACCGTCTTGCGCTCATGAAAAAGTCAGCATATCTCATCAATACATCTCGTGGACCAGTGGTGGATGAAGTTGCGCTAGTTGATGCTCTGAAAAAAGGGAAGATTGCCGGAGCAGGTCTAGATGTCTACGAAAACGAACCTCGACTTGCTTCGGGACTCACAGAATGTGAAAGCGCAGTTTTGACTCCACACATCGCTTCTGCTACTGAAACAACGAGAGGGGAGATGGCGCGTCTTGCTGCTGAAAATCTTATTGCGTATTTTGAAGGACGCACGCCTCCCAATCAGGTACAATAAGAGAGATCATTTATTAACAATTGCTCTTCACATTATGGTCGTTCAGCCACCACAATCACGCACGTTCGGAGTATTCCTGAGCCTCTTGTCCATTATGTGGACAGTGTTTGCTTCGCGATGGAAAAAATTCCTCTTCGTTGGACTGATATACCTCTGGTGTATCGTCCTTGCGCGCATTGCTTTTGTCGTATGGGTACAATCAACACCTCTTCCGCTTGGGTACCACACATCTCTTTCTGTGTCTCCCCACATGCTTGTGGGGTTATTGGGATATATTCTCTTTCAGTTGTGGTATGTGGGGATGCTATACTCGGTTGCTCTAAAGAAAGAAGGAGTGCTTCTTGATCGGATCCAAGCAGGAATTGAGCATTTGCCTGCTTTGCTAGGCATTAAGAGCCTTTCTGCTGTTCTTATGGGAATTGTTCTGATGCCTGTTGTTGTGACAGCGTTTTTGACGAGCAACATTCTCGTGTTTGTGGTATTTGGGCCACTGTTTATCATTGCAGCCATTGTCTTGCTCTTTATGCTGTCTCTCTCTATTCCAGCGTATTTTCATGGCATCTCATGGAATCAATCATTACTCCGTAGTCTCGAAATGAGTTCCCAGCATTTTTTTGACCTCTTGAAGCTCTGGGTATGTTTTTTTCTCTCTATTGTGATTTTCATGTCTCTCCTCAATCAGTCTCCTTTTGTTGTTGTGGCGGCGATGCTTGGAATAGTCTCTCCACTCCAAGTTCTTTTTAGTATCGCACTCTATCGCAGGTACGCACTCTCGCCAGAGACTTTTTTGCCCGCTGAACCACAAGAAGTCGTGCATGTAGAAGTTGTCAGTGTTGCTCCTAAGACCGCTGTGGCAAAGAAGCCCTCTGCGAAGTCTCCAACACGCCGTATTCGCCGTACCCACAAGACAATTGAAGGGGAGGCTTGATTCTCAAAGAAATGTTTGTTAGTATAGCGCGACATTCGTTATGATCACGCTTGAGACACACGCACGACAAAAAGGGCATCTTGGGGCACTTCGAAAAAAAGGCCTTATTCCAGCCATTTATTATGGTCCAGGGAAGCCATCCACAATGATTTCAGTGCCACTGAATCAATTTGCCAAGGTGTTTGAACACGCAGGAGAGTCTACTGTTATCTCCCTGAAGACCGCAGATGGATCTGTGGACGCACTGATCCACGATGTTACTCATGATCCTGTTACCGGTATCCCAACACATATTGATTTTTATCTTGTGTCAAAGGACCGAAAGATCCAAGTGAACGTCCCACTTGAATTTACTGGGGCAGCTCCTGCTGAACGTATTGGAGGTGCCGTCAATAAAGCGATGCACGAAGTCCGGGTCGAAGCGCTTCCATCTCAGCTTCCATCTCACATTGTGGTCGATCTTTCGTTATTGACTGACCTCCACTCGCACATCAGTATCAAAGACCTCACTCTTCCTGAAGGGGTGAAGATTATCGGGAATGAAAACGATACAGTTGTTGGTGTGACTGCACAGCACGAAGAAAAAGAAGAAGCTGCGGTTGCCACGGACCTCTCGGCTATTGAGGTTGAAAAGAAAGGAAAGACCGAAGAAGAAGGTGGGGAAGCTGAGGCAGCAAAGTGATTCTCGTAACCAACTAAGGCTAAAACCCCATCCACAGAATGTGTGTGGGGTTTTTGATATACTCTACAAATACCGAACATGACATATCGACAGCACATCATCAACATCATTTTTTTAGTTTTACTTGCGTTGTGTGCGAGTCCCGTCTTGGCACAAACGCAAACTGCTGCGGAACGTCGAGCACAGCTTCAGGCAGAACTCAAAAAACTCGAGACAGAAATGGAGGGGCAAAAGACGGTTATCGCTGAAACAAAAAAACAAGCGCAAACACTCCAGCGAGACATCAGTCTCCTTGATGCAAGTATCAAAAAAACAGATTTGGCAATTCGTGCGAAAGATATCGAGATAGGGAAATTAGGAGACGAGATCAATGAAAGGCAAATCAGTATTAATTCTCTCAACGGAAAGATTGAGCGTGAAAAGAAATCTCTCGCACAACTTATTCGTCGCACTTATGAAATAAATGATACGACCCTCCCTGAGGTTATTTTGTCCAATACTGGATTGTCTGGGTTTTTTGTTGATCTTGATTCCTTTGATGCCATCAAAGCAGAACTGAGAGACTCCTTTGAAGAACTTCGGGTGACAAAAGCAGAGACCGAAGATGAAAAGAAGGCTCTAGAAGAAAGACAAGACGAAGCAGAAGAACTGCGAAAGGCACAAGCAAGTGAAAAAAAGAAACTGAGCTCTAACAAAACACAAAAAAACACATTGTTGAAAGAAACGAAAGGGCAAGAAAAGATATATCAACAGATGTTGAAAGATCGAGAGAAAGACGCTGCGCGCATTCGAGCGGAACTTTTCGCACTATCCGGGTCTGCAGCAATTTCTTTTGAACGAGCACTCGATCTCGCAAAGCGCGCGGGAGCAAAAACAGGAGTTCGCCCGGCGTTTATCCTCGGTATTATTGCTGAAGAATCTAATCTTGGACAAAACGTTGGGAAAGGAAACTGGAAGGTTGATATGCATCCGACACGTGACGTTCCTATTTTTAAGGAAATTACCGCTGAACTCGGTCTCGACCCTGATCAAATGCCAGTGTCAAAAAAAGTATGGTATGGGTATGGGGGAGCGATGGGGCCAGCACAATTCATCCCTTCGACGTGGGTGGGTTTTAAATCTCGAATCTCTGCACTAACAGGGAATAATCCACCAAACCCATGGGATCCAGAGGATGCGTTTATGGCCGCAGCGCTGTACTCAAAGGACAATGGTGCAGATAAGCAGACCTATAATGCGGAATTTCGTGCTGCAATGTGTTATTTGGCAGGATGTAAGAACGCCTCGAAGGCCTCACTTCAGTTTTATGGGGAAGACGTGATGGATCTTGCTGCTAAATATCAAAAGCAAATAGATATTTTGGGAGGGTAATCCTTGCTTGCGTTCTTCTGTATTCTCTGGTAGAGTGCCCGCTATGAAAGCTGATATTCACCCAGAATTTCACCTCAACACCAAGGCGACCTGTGCATGCGGGGCGGAGTTTTCTGTTGGGTCTTCAAAGAAAGAACTCTCTCTTGAAATCTGTTCCCAGTGCCACCCATTCTTTACTGGTCAGGAAAAAGTCATGGACACCGCGCGACGCGTGGAGAAGTTCAAGAGCCGCCAGTCAAAAGCCGCTGGAAAGAAATAATGTCGAATCCGAAAAACCGCTTTTGCCCATGGCAGGCGGTTTTTTCTTTGAAACACCCATGATCGATATCGAGAAATACAAAAAAGATCCCCGGACACAGTATCAGGTCCCCGAGCTTGAGCGACTTCTTGGCGCACGGAGTGAAGCAGAAGGGATGCTCCAGGACCCTGCTCTCAAAGAAATGGCAGAGGAAGAAATACGCGATCTCGATACGCAAATCACAGGGCTTATTGAGTCGCTCGAAGTGCTTTTAGCCGATCGCAGTAAAGAAGAGAGTCCAAAAGCGCTCATGATGGAAGTGCGAGCAGGTGTCGGTGGTGATGAAGCTGCACTGTTTGCCTCTGATCTTGTGCGTATGTACTCGACGTTCGCTCAAACACACGGGTGGCATATCACCACGCTCTCCGAATCACGGAATGACCTCGGTGGGTACAAAGAAGCGTCGTTTGAAATAGCAGGAAAGGGAGCATATGACCTCTTTCGCTATGAAACCGGCGTCCATCGTATTCAGCGCATTCCTGAGACAGAAAAGTCTGGGCGAGTCCATACATCTACTGCATCAGTTGCAATCTTCCCTCTTCGAGAAAAACCAACTTTTGAATTGAATCCTGCTGACATTGAAATGAGCTTTGCTCGCTCAGGCGGTGCTGGTGGTCAGAATGTGAACAAAGTCGAGACTGCGGTGCGTCTTGTCCATAAACCCACAGGAGTCATGGTGCTCTGTACAAGCGAGCGAAGTCAGCTAAAGAATCGTGAAAAGGCAATGAAAATGCTTGTCGCTAAACTTGAAGATGCTTACGAGGAAGCAGAGTCAAAAAAAGCTCTCACTGAGCGTCGTGCCCAAATAGGGACAGGTGATCGGTCTGAAAAAATACGAACATATAATGTCCTTCAGGACCGAGTCACAGATCACCGCATCAAAGAATCTTGGCACGGTATTGATAGAATTTTGGGTGGAGATATCGAAAAAATGCTTACGACCATTACCACACGGGCAATGGAGGGTGGGGAGCAGTCCGAAGGGGAAGACCCGGACGCAGAATAAGGGCACCCTCCCATTGCCAATTTGGGGTAATTCTGCTAGACTCTCACCCATTCGACTATGACGACACAGGCTAAACAAACCGCCCCAAATCCAGCCATCGAGGAGCTCTTCCGCGTTGGCGCACACTTTGGATATTCACGTTCACGTCGCCATGCTTCAGTGAAGCCATATCTTTATGGCGTTCGCAATGGCGTTGATATTATTGATCTCGAAAAAACACACACAATGCTTGAAGCAGCATGTGCGTATGTTTCCGGACTCGCAGCAGAAGGCAAGCGTGTGCTTTTTGTTGGAACAAAGCCAGAAGCAAAAACTGTTGTTGCTGACGCAGCAAAGTCACTTGGCCTCCCATACGTTTCAGAGCGATGGATCGGTGGAACGCTCACGAACTTTGGAGAAATCAAGAAGCGCAAAGATCGCATGAAGGAAATTTCTGGTATGAAAGAAAAAGGGGAGATGGAACGCTACACCAAGCGCGAGCGAATGCTTCTTGAAAAAGAACTCGCACTCCTTGAGCTTAATTTTGGTGGCATTGCTGACATGGAGTCTATGCCGGCCGCACTCTTCGTAGTTGATCCTCGACATGAAGAAATTGCTGTCACCGAAGCAGCAAAGATGAAGGTCCCAGTAATCGTACTCGCAAATTCTGACTGCTCGATCAAGGGTGTTGCATATCCTGTTCTTGGGAACGATGCAGGTGTGATGTCCGTTGCCCATATCGTTGGCGTCATTAAGCAGGCATACTTCGAGGGGAAGAAACAGCATAAGCCTGTGTAAGGCTTTGTTGCCCTCCGAGGATTTTAATCACCATAAAAGCTCTTTTTTGTATGGCAGGAAAACCAATTACAACCGAAGAAATTAAAGCACTCCGTGATGCGACCGGCATTTCTGTGATGCAAATCAAGAAAGCCCTTGAAGAGGCGGGTGGAGATAAAGATAAGGCAATGATGATTCTGACCAAGAAAAGTGGTGAGATTGCCGCAAAGAAAAGCGATAGAACGCTTGCAGCAGGCGCTGTGTCCTCCTATGTCCACAATACTGGAACGGTTGGATCCATGGTTGTCCTTTCTTGTGAGACAGATTTTGTGGCTAAGAATCCAGAGTTTAAAGCTCTTGCGTACGATATTGCCATGCATGTCGCAGGAGTCATGCCAAAATACATCCGCAAAGAAGATATCCCTGACACCGATATGCAAAAAGCAACAGAGCTTTTTCAAAAAGAAGTCGATGCACTTGATAAGCCAGAAGAAATGAAGAAAAAAGTTCTCGAAGGAAAAATCAATGCGTATTTCAAGGAGCGCATTCTTATGGAGCAATCTTTCATTAAGAATCCTGACGTGACTATTGGGACGCTGATCTCTCAAGCAGTCCAGAAATTTGGCGAGAAGACGGAAATCACTCGCATGGCCCGCTTTTCTGTGACCGAAGGATAACCTTTTGGTATACTGAAGTGCGTTTTATGTCTACTCTCTTTTGGTCCTGGCTTCTTGCAAGCGTCGTGTTAGTAGCACTTTTTGTGCGAGGTTTTGTCCGCGCAAAGATGACCCCTGCAAGCTATGAGTGGAGCTGGAGCCCTATTTCATTTGTGTCAGAAACACTGTTTCCTGCATTGCGAGGGTGGTGGATAGAGGCAAAGGAATATGTTATGTATGTCGTACACAAGCTTTTTCATGTCTTTTTTCATCAAATGAAAAAAACACATGATCGAGTGTTTGGGAAAGTCGGAGCAGATCACCAAGGGACCCCATCTTTTTTTCTTAAATCTATTGCTGAACACCAAGACGAGCATAATGTGGCGAACAAAGAAGAGCGCAAGCAAGGACTCTCTTGAGAGGAGCTCTTGTGCATAACCATCGCTACTCATTTGTCATTGCTGAAGCTATACTTAGCTTCAGATGGAGACAACACAAAACATAGATCAAGATGTCGCGCGACTGCGCGGGGAGCTTCAAGAGAGCCCAGGTTCACGGTTTCGATTATCTCGTCGTGGGCGTTATCTTCTTTTTGGCCTCTTTTTTATTTTCTCAATGTTTTTCTTTGGTTTCTTGACGAGACCTGTTCCGCAAAAAATCGTCGTAGCAGAGATTCCAACTACGGTCGATATAGATGCTCCGGCGTTAGAAGGGAAGCAGTACCAGCAACGTCTCCTCAGTATGTATCGTGCATCGCTGACAGCCGCCCCTCTTCCTGGGAGGGTGTCAGCAACCGCAACCGCTCCGCATATTGTTACTTGGACACCTGCTTCTGTGGGTCGTACGAATTCAGACGGGACTCATGTTCCCATGACGGGAACGTATGAAATTCCTGGCGGGTGGTTTGCTCTCGCGCATGTTTACTCTGGGGATGATGAAATTGGTTCTATTGCTCTGGATGCCAGATCGCTCACCTCTGCGTCTCAAGGGAAATACAATATAGACCTCCAATCCATTGAAGGACGGAAACACGTTCGACTTGTTCTCGATGCTGTAAAAGCCTGTCGACTTGTATGTAGCCCGCTTGACCAGATTTGCCAAGCAACAAATATCAATTATTGCGCTGCGCTTTACGACAATCAGATATTTACCACATACGGTGAGCGTGTCGCGGAAGCCCTTCCTCCAAAGGGTCAGTGCGTAGAAAAGACATTTGTTGCCGGACCTAAATATTCTCCTCAAATTCCTGAAGATTACACGATGTGCGAGCGTGGATTATGGAACACGCCTGTTGCATCCGATGTTTTTTCTTGGCTAAAAACACACTACTCGGATCTCCCGCAAGAAGATGTCAAAAAAATTCTTGAATCTCTCATGAAGGAGATTACTGTGAATAGCGTTGAACAGCATGCTGGGCGCGAGGGGGATATTCAATGGGTATACAGTCCCCAAAAAGGGAATGCTGCAATGAAACAAGCGTGTTCCGCAGTGATTGATCTGAAGTTGTATTGCAAATAAAACACACAAGATATGCTAAGAAAACTTTTACTTTTCGCCACAACATTTCTTGCTCTCTTTGTGATGAGTTGGTCCATAGCAACAGCAGGAGTTCTTTCTGGACCAAACCCACAAGTTTGGATCGATTATTTAGGACAAACGTTTCCTGGGTTTAATTCCCCACTTTGTCCTTGGTATGACGGCGTTGTTGGTACATTCGGGACTCCTCCAGATTCATCATGTAATTTTGAAGGGTCATCATGTGTGACTTCTATAGCAGACATGCAAATAGATGTTGTGATGTGGCACGAGTACGACTGTCTTCCGGGTCTGCCACCTCCACCCCCGCCACCACCAGGTGCTGTCTGTGGAAACTGGGCCGTTGAGTCTGGAGAGCAGTGTGATGATGGGAACACGTGGGGAGGGGATGGTTGCTCTGGAGTATGTACTATTGAGGCTGTTTCACCCCCACCTCCACCACCTCCGTCATGTCTTAATGACGGGGCAGTCGCCTTCACTGACCCATTTCCAAATAGCTGTTCATACACCCAGAACGTATTTGATTACCCGTCATGCTGCTCGCCCATGGCCTATAATTCTTGCGGAGTAAACAATAGGCACATTGTGATTTGTGGCCCTAATCCTATGACGCCTCCACCCCCGCCACCACCAGGTGCTGTCTGTGGAAACTGGGCCGTTGAGTCTGGAGAGCAGTGTGATGATGGGAATACATCAAGTGGTGATGGGTGTTCAAATGTATGCACAAACGAAGTTGTCGGGCCCATCGGGGGATGCACGCTACCAGGGGGTGGATTTGCGAACTCCATTATCTCAGATTGTGCCTCTTCTGCTGGATATTGGCAGGGCTCAGATTTTACAAATGCGTATGTCATCAATCTAGGTGGGGGCATGTACCGTGTGTGCCAAGACAACAACAGTATTCTGCCAACAGTATGTTCAAATGGAGATTTTATGTGGCAAGGAAGCCCAATGTGCAACCCTCCTCCCGCACTCTGTTCATCGAATGGCCAGTGTGGAGCAGGAAATAATTCGTGTATTGCGGGTGCACTCAGTGATATTGCGGATGACGCATCGAATTATCGATGGGTGTGTCTTGGTCAAGGCGGATCAGATGCGTACTGCAGTGCTCCTATCCCAGTTATTCCCGTTGATGGTTCTTGTGGGGGATCTCTCAACACATGCGCAGCAGGTTCGTTTGCTGATGTTTCAGACACATCCTCAGCGTATCGATGGCAGTGTGGTGGGCAAAGTGGGGGATGGACAGCATCGTGCAGTCTCCCAACTCCTCCAGATATTTCTGGTCCGTCCAGTATTGATTTTGGCATTGTCGCTATTGGTGGGAGTAGAACAGTCTCTGTCACGATAACAAACAACGGCGGATTGCCAGCGGACATCACTTTTTCTCCTCCTGGTGGCGCAAGTCTTTCAGGTGGGACGATGACATTCAGTCCTGTCTTTACTACGGTTGATCCTGTGGGAGGAACTCAAACGATTGATGTGACGTATACAGCTGGCCCGGGATCTTTCTCCGGTCCTCTCTCAGGTTCAATCATGGTTAGTGGGGCAAATACATTATGGATAGGAGTTGATGGTTCTGTGAGCGCAGCTCCCGCTACTGAGCTCCAAGTAGAGCAAGTTGGATGGGGTGTGATTTCTGATCCTCATGATGTAAATATCGGGGCGCTTAATCCCAACGCTGTGTCTCGAGCATATGACTTTGTTGTGCGCAATCTTACGCTGACACCTATGACGTTTGATGTGTTCATTCAAGGAGGAGGTGCCGCTGGGTATACACTAGCTCCACAAACGAGTGATGGATGTGGAGGAGGAAGTCCGATTGTTTCTGGAGACGTTCGTGTGTGTCGAGTGATCTTCGACCCCGATCCAAGTATTCCAGGGAATCGACCCGCAACGATTGTGTTTGATAATACGACTGGTGGCGCGACAAGTGGAGATGACCCAGTGAGGGTAAACATGGATGCGCTTGTCTCCGGAGGGTCTCTCGCTGGAGTGGGGTCAAGTGGGCCCGTCCCAGTGACCAACCCATTTTCAAATAATTTTGAACTTGATTTTGGATCCCGTCCTATCGGTGGGGTCTATACGCAAGAGATTGGTATCACGAATACTGGTGATGCACTTCTTACAGGAAGCTATACAAATATTTCTGGGACATTTACCACCATAGGGTCTGGTAATGTGAGCGTGAACCCCTGGGGGGCTCCACATCTCATCACGGTCGAATTTCGACCCTCGGCGCCGAGACCGTTTAGCGATGTGCTTATTATTGACGCAGATGCCGCAAATTTTGGCCCATCTGGGGATATTCGTATCGTCGTTAAGGGGGCGGGGAATGCTTCTCCCGACCTCGATGTTACTCCAGAGGGGCAAGGTTCTCGATCGTGGGGTAATGGGAATGCAAACCTGCCATTTAACGACCAAGAAATATATTTAGGTCCGATAGAGCAAAAACGTATTTCTATCACTGATGTTGCAGGAATTCCAACGACAGTTACCGCAGCATCAAATAATGCTGCCTTTGTGGTGGCCCCACCATTACTCAATATTCCTGCGAATGGCTCGGGAGATTTTGTGGTGACTTTTGACCCCGATCTTCCTCCTGGAATAAATAGTGGATCTATCATACTGGATGCTTCGGGCATAGGTCCAAACTTTACCGTGTTCACCAACGGGAGAGGATTTGTCAATCCTCCATCACTAGATGTTCCTGACCCATTTCCGTTTGGGAGGGTTGTTCTATCAAAAACAAAAGAACTTGACATCACTATTCGCTCTCTTGATTCTCGTCCACTGAGTTTTTCAGGTCTTGGAAATCCGCTGGGGAATGCAGCCTTTACGTGTGTTTCAGCAAATTGTGGGGCTCCATTCACGCTGAATCAAAATGAAACCCGAACATTTACTCTGAGATTTACACCAACGATGGTTGGAGCGTACAGTGGAACTCTTCAGCTTGATGTGATTAATGTAGGAATGGTTGATCCTGGGCCTATTATACTGACCGGAACGGGAATTCAGCCAGTTATTCGATATGAAGAAAGATAGTAGAAGAAATGTCATGTGTGGACAAAGCGATCCAAGAGCACTTCATTAAGGTATACTTTAGACCAGATGGACGAAACCATGCCAATAGTGGAGAAAGATGTCGCAGACCTTCGCAAGGAACTTGACCGTCAGGGTCAAGAAGGGAAGCCGCACATTCCTAAAAAATGGATGTATCTTCTCGGAGTCATCATTCTTCTTTTTGCGATGTTTGTTTTTGGATTGCTGACAAAACCAGGTACACAACAAGGAGAAATTACAGTAGTGCAGGCGGTGCTTGATGAGAACGCACCCCTTGTTGTGCAACCTGAATTTGGACAACGAATACAAGCACTCTATGCGGCAGCGTCAGTGGGGACAGCGCTTATTCCGACAGAAAAGTCAGAGGCAGTAACTCCAAAGATTCTCACATGGACACCTCCAAACAAAGAACAAGTCAACGAAGACCTTCCCCCGATATCTGGAAGATACGAGATTCCTAGTGGATGGTTTGGACGTGTCCGGCTGTTGTCTGGTGGAAAGGAAATAGGCTCTGTATCAGTTGATGCACGGCAAACGAAGGGAGATAAAGGATACCAGGGGACATTCTCGTTTACACCCAAACGCTCGTCACTCGGAAACCAGGTCGGCCTCGGTTTTGATGCCGTAGAAAGTTGCCGCCTTGTGTGTACCCCGACTGATCTTCTGTGTCAGAAGAAACATAAAGCCGAATACTGCCTTGCGCGTGCTAATAACCAGTCTCTCCTTCTTTACATCCCTGTATCCATAGTAAACCCAGTTGTAAGCAATAAGGAATAGCATAGATAGGCATCCCAACGAATTCCAAATAAACCACAATCAGTATGAAATATATTTCAAGCACAGCACTCCGTCTCTTTGCGCTCACACTTATGTGCTTGGGTTTTTTTGCTCCATTTGTTTCAAGTGCGCTGTGCCTCAATGACGGGGAAGTCGCCTTCACTGACCCATTTCCAAATAGCTGTTCGTACACCCAGAACGTATTTGATCACCCGTCATGCTGCTCGCCCATGGCCTATAATTCTTGTGGAGCAAACAACAGACACATTGTGATTTGCGGTCCCGCTGCTCTTCCTCTTCCACTAGCCGTCTGTGGGAATACCATCGTTGAAGCTCCGGAGATGTGTGACGACGGGAATGGCATCAATGGTGATGGGTGTACGCAAAGCTGTCAGACGGAGACTTTCAGTGGTCCAGCATTGTCTTGCCCTGGGAATCTCCTTCAGAATCCCGATTTTGAAGATGCGGGATGGTTCTGGCCACACTGGACCGTCATTGGTGGAGCCACGTACATGAATACACCTCCTGGTGAGCCTGGTATTTGGCAGGCATTCGGCCAGAGGCTCGCATTCCTTTTGAACGGGGGAGTCTCTCAGACCGTCCCAGCGACTCCAGGAGCGACGTACAGCCTCAGTTTCTGGGGGGGGACACATAATCCCGCAGATGACGAAGCTGTATACCTAGAGTTTCTCGATGCGGGAGGGAGTGTCGTTGGCCCCTCGCAGGTAGTGCCAATCGACTATGATGTGGACACGGATTTCACTCCTCCATATATCACTCAATACACGACGTCCGAGGTCGCTCCCGTAGGCGCAACACAAGTGAGGGTGAGAGCAGAGAGTAATGGTGGATCAACCACGAAGTTCGACGGAGTGTGTCTTCAAGAATCAGGAGGGAGTCCAGGATACACCGTCAATGTTACTGCGATTGAGTGTGACGATGAATCATATTTGCCTAACCGAGCCGGTGGAGCTGACATTACTCCGACCACAGCGTCAAGCTTTATGGCGAATCCTGTGAATGCGGCACACTGTCATTATCAGTCTGGAGTCGGGTTTGAGTGGGGAGACGACAATACGACATATCCCCCAGACTGGAACACGGTCACTGGTCCCGTGGGTGGAGCCTATGGATGGAATACGCTCGGATTTACCAATGGATCGGGACTACTCACACAATTCGTTCCTTACAATCCTGCGACTATGTCAGGTGGTGGTTTCCGTATTCGTGAAATGCTCCCTGTGGGATATCTGCCATTCTTTGGCGTAACAAATGTTCCCAGTGTTTCTGCGGAAATGTATTGTAATAAAGATGTTGAAGCATACGATAACAATGAAACATTCGTTGGGTACGAGGTTCCACCAAACCCGACTACACTGAATGCGCATTGCGTCGCATGGAACGTCCCTGGCGGCCCGGCGGTACTCGAAGTGTACTCTGTTGCTGATGGTGTACGTGTTCCAACAGATGCAGCAAGCCCATATCAAATAAATCTTGGAAGTTTTGATAAGTCCGTCGCAGGGCCAACTCAAAGGGACTTCACTATCAAGAATATCGGCTCCTCTCCTCTCTCGTATCAAGTCAATGTTCCCGGAGCCGTGTCCGGATATTATCAATGTACGAGTGGATGCGTAGGGGCGAACATCCCCCCAAACAGCACTGCGAACGTCACCATCGAATTCACCCCATCAGCTGCTCCTGTTGTGGATGCTCCAGTCACTATAGATGTCGACAATGTTTCTCCTCTCATAGGGGGGACTGACCCTGTGCAACTACGCTTTGCTACTGATGTCTACGATAATAGCCCTGTTCTCGATGTTCTTCCTGGCTCTGTAAATCCTCCTGTGTCTGTAACAAATACTGGACCAGGAAATTGGACAGTTGACCTGGGTTCAGTTGCTGTTGGTTCGTCGATTACGAGGACAGTTGCACTTTTTAACGATGGCAACATGCCTTTGTCTGTCAGCTATCCTGCTATTGCAACCGCAGATTTTACCGCTCCTGCAGACGCTGACAACACGCCCGACATCGCTCCGCTCGGGGATCAAAGCTACAACATTACATTCGATCCGCAAGCAGGGGGGTGTCTCTCCAAGGACGTGACCATAACGACAAATGGATACTCTGGTGGTCCATCAGTTGTTATTCATATCGAAGGATGTGGAACAACATCTCCAGATCTCAGTGTTGAGGTTCCTAATCCTAGTGCTCCACCACCAGTATTTATCTTTCCTCTTGGTTCAGGAAGTGGCGCACTTAATTTCGGTACACAGGACATTCATTCGGGAGCCAAAACCAAGCAAATTGATATTGTGAACAATGGCTCTGCACCCTCTTTTGTGTCGTTTACCCCTGCTGCCCCTCCATTTGGTGAGCCGGGTGGTGTGACGAACATTCCTGCGCACGGATCTGTGCAATTTACACTTTTCTTTGATCCTGATGCCGCAATTCCGTATTGGCAAGATATTTTCATTAATGCCACGGGGTATCCACTACCGTTTCGGTTGACGATGAGCGGGGTAGGGACAGACTATCCAGCAGACTTTGATGTTCCTGCGTCAATTAATTTTGGAAAGGTTGTGGTCAATAAATCAAAGGATAAAGCTACAACATTTACGAACAATGATGCGGTGAGCTTAGGTACACCAAATGCGCAAATTGTTGGCGCTGATGCTGCATACTTCACGTGTCTCCCAGGAGGCTGTCCGGTGCCACTCGCATTTCCTGCGGGTCCTGGGGCTTCGCAAGAACTCAATCTGAGATTTACTCCAGATGCTGTAAGAACATTTAATGCAACACTTATTTTCTCTGGTGGTATGGGAGGCATCGATAATGTATCTGTTCCAATTACTGGACAGGGCGTGCGACCAGCGATTAAATATATCGAGAACTAGTGCAAAACCTCCTAGGCAGCAGGGAGTACCATCTCGTAGGGAAATGTGGTATATATATCAGGTCTCTTAGGGCTTTCTTGGCCTCGACTGATATATGCCGGAATAGCTCAGTTGGTAGAGCAACGGTTTTGTAAACCGTAGGTCGTCGGTTCAAGCCCGACTTCCGGCTCCAAAAAAAGGTCCCGTAAGGGACCTTTTGTGTGTGCCGGAAGGAGATTTCTGTAAGAAATCTAGGGCTTGAAGGGCGGAGCCATATCCTGCGTTTCGCAGGATGGCGAGCCGGGGCAGCAGGTACTTATGAGCGTAGCGATTTTGTAACCTGCGCCAAGCCCGACTTCCGGCTCCAAAAAAAGGTCCCGTAAGGGACCTTTTGTGTGTGC
>CAYPEZ010000001.1:10646-16844 GCA_964409985.1 uncultured Candidatus Saccharibacteria bacterium | reverse complement strand
CGCCAAGCCCGACTTCCGGCTCCAAAAAAAGGTCCCGTAAGGGACCTTTTGTGTGCTCCTATAGAAAGAGTATACTTGACTGGTATGGGTTCCCTTGACGTGCGTTCTATAAGAAAAAATTTTTCACAGTTTGACATGAAGCCTTGTCACACATGCAAGTTTGTTTTTGGTCTTGGGGTTGTGCTGTTTCTTGCCTCATGTGTTTTGTTTATTGCTACTTGATACACTGAATTTTTTTAAAAAATTCATATTTTTTCGAGTGAGTACTGCTGTGGTATACTAGCCCTCATGGAGCCAAAACAGGGGCACCTACACCCCATTACTCACCTTATTGGAGAGATTACGCGTATCGGAAATGATATGGGTTTTTCTATAGTGGATGGTCCGGAGCTTGAGACCGAGTACTATAATTTTGATGCCCTGAATGTTCCCAAGGATCATCCCGCACGAGATATGCAGGATACATTTTTCGTAAAGGCAGATGCGTCTGCAACAGCAGCGTATGGACTTCAAAAAAAAGCCGGGGAAAAAATTCTCCTCCGTACGCACACTTCATCGGTGCAAATTCGGTATATGAAAGAACAATCCGCAAAGGGGATCAAGCCCCCATATGCCATCTTTGTCCCAGGAAAAGTGTTCCGCAATGAATCAACAGATGCCACGCATGAGACGCAGTTTCACCAGATTGAAGGACTCTATGTGGGGAAGGATGCTTCGCTAGGGATGTTAAAGGGAGTTCTCGAAAGACTCTTTGCTGGACTCTTTGGAGGAAACCCGACCGTGAGACTGCGGACAAGCTTCTTTCCATTCGTTGAGCCTGGTGTCGAGGTGGATATGGAGTGTGTGAAGTGTAAGGGTGGAGGCTGCGGTGTGTGTAAGGGCACAGGGTGGATTGAAATCATGGGCGCAGGAATGGTACACCCAAAAGTTCTCGAACACGGAGGGATAAGCCCACGAGAATACCGAGGCTTCGCCTTCGGCGGTGGGATTGATCGCATCGCAATGCTCAAGTGGGGGATTGATGATGTGCGGCTCCTGTATAGCGGTGACCTTCGAGTGGTTAACCAATTTTAAAGATATGAAAAAAGAACCTATTTTTTCTACAAAATACTGGAAGGTCATTTTGGCTGATGAACAAGCATATGTTGGAAGACTCATTCTTGTTCTGCAAGGAGAGTGTTCGGCGCTTCCTGAGCTTTCTCTAGAGGAACAAAAAGATTTTTTCGATCTCATTCGGAATCTTGAAAATATTTATCGCAAGGAATTTTCAGCGACGATGTTCAATTATTCTTGTCTCATGAACCATGCATATCGTGATGGGAAACGCCCACACGTGCATTGGCACTTTCGTCCCAGGTATGAGAGGCCAGTCGACATCGACGGTTTTATCGTCAAAGACCCAAACTTTGGCAACCACTATCTTCCAGAAAGCCTTCAAGATCTGGAGGATAAGACTCCACAGCATGTCCGTGAGTATATTTCTGCAACCCTGAACAAACAACTTTCTCTTCTATGAAATATTCGTATCAATGGCTTAAAGAACATATCATCGGACCTCTTCCACCAGCTGAGGAGATTAAACGTCTAATCACCATACGTTCGTTTGAAGTGGAGGAGATGACCACCCTCACTGACGACACGGTGTTTGACATGAAGGTGCTTCCCGATCGCGCACACGACGCACTGTCGCATCGTGGGATGGCGCGAGAGATTGCTGCGCTCTTTGGGCTTGAAACTCTTGCAAAGACGGTCCCACGATATCTCTTTCAGGGTTCGACACTCGGACAAAAAGGTGTGCGTGTGACGGTTCAAGATCCGGTCATTTGCCCGAGGTATATTGCAGTGACAGTCGAGGGTGTCTCTGTTGCTCCGTCCCCAGATGGAATAAAGAAAAAACTTGAAGCGATAGGCGCAAGAAGTATTAATAACTTGGTCGATATCACCAATATTGTCCTGTTTGATCTCGGGCAGCCGATGCATGCCTTTGATGCTCAAAAGGTAAAAGGGGGAATTACAGTGAGAAAAGCGCATAGTGGGGAGACGATGACGACCTTAGATGGGAAGGATCTCCAATTCGATGGAAGCGAAGTCGTGATCGCCGACGACGAAGGCGTTCTTGCGCTTGCGGGAATTAAGGGAGGAAAGAAGGCTGAGGTTGATGCACAGACAACGAGTATCATTCTAGAGAGCGCAAATTTTCATTCTGCGCTCACACGAAAGACATCAAGTAAGTTTGGGATAAAAACTGACGCATCGAAGCGTTTTGAAAACGGAATGACGAGCAGCTTTGCTGAGGACGGTATGTATGAAGCACTCTCTTTGCTTCTTGCACAAATTCCTCATGCGAAGGTTGGTGTCGTGACGGATGTCTATGGTGCGCCTGAGTCATGGCAATATCTTGTTGGGATCACTGCGGATGAAGTCAACACGCTCCTTGGGACGACGATGAAAGATAAGGATATTACCGCAGCACTCACACGTCTTGGATTTAGTTACCAAACGTTCATTCCTGAAACCGCCCTCCAGCTTCGTTTACGTGAAGTGCTTGGAAAAGAGTATAAAAACCCTTCCTCGATGAGAGTCGACGCTCCGCATGCGTTTAGCTGCTCATCACTCGTGAGTTATTTGTTCACTCACGCTGGGGTATGGATGCCAAGTATTACCGTCGATAAGTATGTGTATGCCCGGCCCGTCACAAAAGACGAGCTCTGCTTTGGTGACCTCATTTTTTCAAACACAGGTGACGGGAAGATTCATTATGAGACTGTTGAGTTTATGCCAGGAACACCAGTACCTGAAGGGGTAGATCATGTTGGGATGTATCTTGGTGATGGAGAGGTGCTTCATGCATCGCGAGCTCATGGCAAGGTTGTACGAGAAGACCTCGCAAAGAGTAAACAGTTTAGTCACATCGTCGGATATCGGCGTGTTCTCGAAGATGTTCCTGTTGAACGGCACGTGGTAGAAATTCCAAAAGAACGCCTCGATTTACGTCTTCCTGTCGATGTGATTGAAGAGATTGGGCGTCATGTGGGGTACAACGTGATCAGTCCGACACTCCCACGATTGACCGAGAAGGGAATGGTGCACCCAAGACTCTTGTATGGTCAGCGGATCCGAACATTCTTCTTAGAACGAGGGTTTTCAGAAATCATCACATACTCTTTTGCAAAACAAGGAGAAGGAACCATTGAAGTGTTGAATCCAGTGGGAAAGGATCGACCGTATCTTCGAAGCAATCTGTTTGCAGGGATGGAACAAGCGCTTAAACAGAACGACTATTATGCGCCACTGATCGGCCTCTCGGATGTACAAGTGTTTGAGATAGGCACTGTCTTTCGTGATGATGGAGAGAAAGTGCACCTTGCCATCGGTATCTATACAGGTTCAAAACAGCGAGTGAAAGGAATCGATGAAGAGATGAATACACTCCTTCTCGATCTTTCGAAGTATCTTGGGGTAAGCATCCCAAGTGCATCTGAGCGGGGAACAATTACACAAGATAAGAAAAAGGGGGTGATTCTCGAACTCAATCTCGACGCATTTACCTCGTCGCTTTCTGGGAAAGACCCTTTCGAAGTTCTTCCAAGTCCGCTGGGAGGAAAATCGTACCAGACACTCTCAGCGTTCCCATTTATTGTGCGCGACATTGCCTTTTTTGTTCCTGAACTTACTCAAGAGGCAGAAATTGATGAAGTGCTTCGTGCGGCGGGAGGACCTCTTGTTGTGAGATTCTCGCGTTTTGATCGATTCCAAAAACCTGGTGAATCTCAGGTGTCTTATGCATATCGATTTGTCTTTCAGGCATTTGACCGTACGCTCACTGATGATGAGGTGAATAAGGAGATGGAGCGAGTATACGCTGCGTGCGCTGGGAAGGGGTGGCAGACACGCTAAGTATTATGCGTCTTGATGTCCAATACATCTCACAACTTACCGATATTCATGATGAGTATTGGACAAATCGCGCATGTGGAGGAGTGTCTCTTGCGATGGTCCTTGCTTATCACCAGACGCCCATTGAGAACCTTCTTGTTTTTTTGGGAGAAGCAAAACGTGATGGGGGATTCACACAGGAAAAAGGTTGGTTTTATGTGTATCTCGAAAGTGCGGCGAAGAGAGTTGGACACCATGCGCACGTAGAAGACCCGACGACGATAGAAAACCTTATCTCTCATCTTGATCACGGAGAGCCTGTGATTATTTCTGTCGTAAAGCGCCTTTTTGGCAAAGAGCGAGGGCATATCCTTGTCGTGACGGGGTATAAGAAAGACAGAGAACATCTTGAGGGGTTCTATTACAATGATCCAGAATCGCTCTATATGGAAACGGGGAAAGACCAATATGTGAAACTCTCAGATTTTGAAAACGATTGGAAAAAACGTGCCCTGTACATATCCCCACAAAGGGATAAATAACGGCTCTACAAAGCCATAATATAAGGATTTTTCCACTATCTTTTTGATAGGTAACTTGGTAGAATAGATCCCATAGCTAGGCCCCTTAGGTCTTGCTTCTATTTTTTATTCTATGGCTAAAGATGAGAAGAAAGGGTACGGAGCGGAAGCAATCACCGTTCTTGAAGGACTCGAACCAGTACGAAAGCGTCCCGGGATGTATATCGGCTCGACAGGTGTTGAGGGTCTCCACCATCTCATTTGGGAAATCTTTGATAACTCACGTGACGAAGCGATGGGTGGTCATGCGAAAAAAATTGAAGTTGCTCTTCTCCCTAACAATCGTGTTCGTGTTGCTGACGATGGGCGTGGTATTCCTGTAGAGATACACAAAGCCACAAAAGTCTCCGCACTCGAGACGGTCATGACGACGCTCCATGCAGGAGGAAAATTCGGTGGTGAGGGAAGTGGGTATAAGGTCTCAGGAGGACTTCATGGCGTCGGAGCATCGGTGGTGAATGCGCTATCTATTTATGCTAAAGCAGTCGTCCATCGTGATGGTGGAATGCACATGCAAGAGTATAAGCAGGGGAAGGCGAAGGCGAAGGTAAAGAAGATCGACTCATCAAAGCTGAGAGGGACTATTACAACTTTCGAGCCAGACCCAGAAATTTTTGCAGAAATAAAATTCAACTGGAATACCATCGTATCCCACCTGCGACAGCAGGCGTATTTGGTGAAAGGACTCGAGATCAACATTCTTGATCTTCGCGAGACTGATGCTAAGCATATCGACGAAGAAGTGTTCTGGCTCCGTGACCTTGCGCTCCCTGCGCCATCCATGAATTTTTACTTTGAAGGAGGTCTCCATTCGCTCATTACCTTCATGAACAAGCATCAGAAAGTGATGCATGATGATGTTTTTTATGTGGAGAAAGAAGTGGGGAGTGTTATGGTGGAAATCGCGCTTCAATACATCGATGACATCACGACTCGCGAAGTTGCCTTTGCAAACAATACCTATAACTCAGAGGGGGGAATGCATATCACCGGCTTTCGCACAGCACTCACACGATCTCTCAATGATTACGCAAAGAAGAATGACTATGCCAAGAATGGCGAGGACACCTTCACGGGAGATGATGTGCGTGAGGGGCTGACGGTGGTCGTCTCCATCAAGATGCCTGAAATTCAATTCGAAGGTCAGACAAAAGCAAAACTCGGATCAGTAGAAGCACGTGGAGCGACTGAAACAGTCTTTGGCGAAGCATTCTCAGCTTTTCTTGAAGAGCACCCAGATGCAGCGAAGGCAATCATCAACAAAGTGATTCTCGCAATGAAAGCGCGCAAAGCTGCGAAGGCGGCTAAAGACAGTGTCCTCCGTAAGGGTGCGCTCGAAGGGATGACACTTCCTGGAAAGCTTGCTGACTGTCAGTCGAAAAGCGCCGAAGAGTCAGAGATCTTCATTGTAGAGGGAGACTCTGCAGGTGGAACCGCAAAGACTGGACGTGATCGACGCACGCAGGCGATCCTCCCGCTCCGAGGAAAGATCCTCAACATTGAACGCGCACGACTCGACAAAATTCTCTCCTCTGAGCAAGTGAAGAATCTCGTCATCGCCATGGGGGCAGCTATTGGTGACACCTTCGATATATCAAAGCTTCGCTACCACAAGATCATCGTGGCGACCGACGCTGACGTTGACGGTGCGCACATCCGCACACTTCTCCTTACGCTTTTTTATCGATACTTCAGACCACTCATCGATGCGGGGCACATCTATATTGCCCAGCCGCCGCTC
>CAYPEZ010000001.1:853-10636 GCA_964409985.1 uncultured Candidatus Saccharibacteria bacterium | reverse complement strand
ATAAACTGAAGCGAGGGAAAGAAGCACTGTATTTCTTTGACGACAAAGAAAAGAATGCATACCTCAAGAAAGAGGGCCTGAATGTGGATGAAATTGAAGAAGGAGAAGAAGTGGTCTCCGAAGAAGAAAAAGAAGAAGGGGAGGATGATGCAAAAGCCAAGAAAGCTCCAAAAATTCACATCCAGCGATATAAAGGTCTCGGTGAAATGAATGCCGAAGAACTCTGGGAGACCACTATGGATCCTTCTAAACGTGTTCTCAAACAGGTGACGATTTCTGATGGCCAGGAAGCGGACAAAGTCTTTGACATCCTCATGGGCTCAGACGTCGCTCCTCGCAAATCCTTCATTCAGTCCAATGCAAAGCTCGCGAATCTGGATGTATAAAAGAAAAGGCCTCACAGAGTGAGGCCTTCGTGGTAGAGCTCTTCGCGCGGATCGCTCTCCCACTCCCTGATCAAGAACTCGATCGTTTCTCGTGGCACTCCATGGATGTTGCGAGCTGCTGCGACCTCAGGGGCGGGGTGGGGCATCGTAATGATGCGCACCTTGTAGCCAAGAAACCGTGCGGTCGTGATGTACCTTTCGTACTGCCACTTCCACACGTTGGTGTTGTCACAGATGGCCGTGATACCTGCGTTACACGATTGGATGAACGCAAGGTAGTTCTTGGTGTGGAACTCCTTGAGCCTATCCTTGTTGTGCCGGTAGACCCCGTCCGCGCCACAGAAGTAGTCATCCGTGGAGTGGATGCGGAGTCCCTCATACTGGGGGAGACCCTGGAGCTTCCTCGCCAGTGTGGACTTACCGCTTCCTGGGGCACCACGGAGGATGATCGCCTTTTTCATAATCTCTCCATTGAACAGACTCGATATATTATACCATATAAAATAATATAAGCAAATCCCCGCTGTTGGGCGGGGACGTATTGGGGGAGGTGAAACTCTAGTGCTTCTTGCGAAGTGAATCAAATCCCATTCGCATCATTGCGGCATTCTCGATATGCTCGAGAATCTTCATGTGGGTCTTGAGATTCTTTTCGAGAAGGATAACGATGGGATACTTCCATTGAACCTTCTCTTTCTCTGTGGATTGGTCTAAGAACGTACGGAATTCATTCAGTGACAAACGCTTATCCTCAATGGATATCTTGGGAGGGCGGATACGTCCCATGCAGGTGTACTTGATGATGTCTACCACTTCTTTCATGAAATGGAGGCTGTCATCCGTCCCTAGTGTGACAGTCGCTGTGTCCTTGCCTGTTCTATCGATATTCACTCTATGCTCCGGGGAGTAATGTCTAGAAGGAAGACTACGCAAATGCACAAAAAAAGCAACTGAGCGTAATAATGCTCAGTTGCTTTATTAAGTTGATAGATAGATGAGAGATTATTGAGCTTTCGAGGCGATCTCCCTCATAAGTCGGTTCACGACATCTTCGAGTGGAAGACTGAGACCTTTTTCTGTACGGCTTTCGAGGGTTGCGCTATGCGACTCCATTTCTTTGTCTCCAACGACAATGACATAAGGTACTTTGTCAGTCTTTGCGTCGCGGATCCTGCGGCCGAGGGACTCTCCACGGACATCAATGGTCGCACGTACACCTTTATCCTTTAGGGTTTTGAGTATCTCCTCACCATATACGTTGTGTTTCTCGGTCACTGGGACAATGGTGACTTGTGTGGGGGAGAGCCAGAGAGGGAAGTTACCAGCCGTGTGTTCGATGTAGACCGAGAGAAAGCGTTCGATGGAGCCCATGATGGCTGCGTGAATCATCACGATGCGTTCTTTTTTCCCCTCCTCGTTGGTGCAGACAAGATCGAAATTTTCTGGCTGATTGAAATCGAGCTGGATGGTGGCAACCTGGTGCGTGCGCCCGAGCGCATCTTCGGCCATGAAGTCGATCTTTGGGCCATAGATGGCAGCTTCGCCTTTTCCATCGATGAAGTCGGTCACACCGCGTTTTTTCATCAGTGCGAGAATCGCATCTTCTGCCTTCTTCCAAGTCTCTTTGCTTCCGAGATACTTCTCAGATTTTTCTGGGTCATGGCGAGAGAATCGTGGTGTGAGTGTAAACCCGAAGGTTCCGTAGAATGTGTCGATAATATCCCAAATCGCAAATGCCTCGGCCTCGATCTGGTTCTCGCGGCAAAAGACGTGTGCATCGTCTTGGGTGATAGAGAGCACTCGAGAGAGGCCAGAGAGTTCACCTGACTGTTCGTCACGATAGACCATCGTCGTCTCGGCATAGCGCTGGGGCATATCACGGTAGCTTCGAGGCTCAGCATCAAAGATTTGCGCATGATGCGGGCAGTTCATGGGTTTCATTGCGTACTCGTTGTCTTCTCGGGTCTTTATGCGAAAGAGGTCCTCGGCATACTTGGTCCAATGGCCGCTTTTTTCATAGAGATTTTTCTTGGTGATGTGGGGGATGGTGACCTTGTTGTAGCCACGAGATTTTCGCAGGGACCAGACGAAGTCGTTGAGCTCTTCGCGCATGATCGTCCCACGAGGAGTCCAGAGGGGAAGTCCGGCGCCAACGAGTTCTGAGAAGACAAACAGTCCCATCTCTTTTCCAATCTTTCTGTGATCGCGCTTCTTGGCTTCTTCAATCTGTGTGAGATATGCATCGAGCTCTCCTTTTGTTGCGAAAGCTACTCCGTAAATACGGGTAAGCATCGGGTTCTTCTCGTCACCTCGCCAATATGCTCCCGCAATGCGCGAGAGGGTGAAAGCATTCTCATCGATTTCCTTCGTCTTCTCGACATGGCCGCCCTTACAGAGGTCGGTAAATGTCCCGAGCGTATATGTCGTCAGTGTCTTTCCTTCACCTGCATACTCGTTGATGAGCTCGGTCTTGAATGGCTGTCCTACAAACTGCGCCCGTGCAGCATCTGCAGAAATTTCTTTCCCAACCATTGTGAGATTTTGCTTAATGAGATGCTTCATCCGCTTCTCGAGCTTCTTCAGGTCCTCGGGAGAGGGGACCTTGCCATCACTAAACTGAAAGTCATAGTAGAAGCCGTTGTCGATGGTCGGGCCGATGGCAAGCTTGACTCCTGGGTCGTGCTCGAGGACAGCGGTCGCAAGGAGGTGTGCTAGTGTATGCCGTATCGAATGTAGTTTATCGTCAGTCATGGTGTGTAAGAGTGAATAGTAATGAAAACGCCCTCGTGAAAACATGACGATATTCGTCACATATTCACGAGGGCGATCTTTTATAAGTTCGCGGTTCCACCTCGATTTCTTCTCTTTCGAAAAGAATCTCGTTTGATTGTCTCTCGGGCTAGGGAATAACCGTCTCTCTTGGGAGACCATCGGTTGGTAGCCGACGCATGACCTGAGTTCCTCTGAGTATAGACGGACGGTGGGCGTCGGTCAAACGAAGAAAACCCCGCCGTGGTCGTGATGACCAGGGCGGGGGTGTTCAGGTATAGATGCCTTTTTTGATTCGAGAAAGGAGAGTAAGAACTTTTTCTTTCCCACCTTTTTTCTTGAGGAAATAGATCGGGGTGGTCCCAAGGTTGAATGACCGACTCTCGAGCCAAGTCATGGCGAGTCCTCTACTCCCGAACACTTCAAGAGCCTTGGTGTACACATCGGTATCGATATCGGGGAGTGTCCCCCTCAAGTCTTTCACAAGAACAATCCTTTGTTGGGATGTCTATAATTCATCATAAAAAAGAAGACGGAATGTCGCAAGGGAATGCTCTTTGTAAAAAAAGAAACCCCCATAAGCCGGATGGCCTATGGGAGAATGAAGAAGAGTGACTACCACTCTTTGAGGTGTTTTGGGATGAACCAATGCCACACCGGAATCAGCCACGCAATGGTGGCGACCATCACCACGATCTTTCGTGGAGAGAGTGGGGGGCCATCCATAAAACCCATCTTGTGGACCACCACAATTGGAATGACTGCGATCATCAGTGCGAGCAGGATTCCCGACAGACATCTCAAATATTTTTCCAGCACATCGAACTCCTGTGTTTGCCCGATAATGTGACCATACCATGGTCAAAACGAGAATTCAACCCGGGCACCAAAATTATTCTTCGTTTGTGGGTGGTGGAGGCGGTGACGCAGGTGTTTTGTCCAATGCTTTGAGTCTTTCGACGACGATGCTGGGCTCGTCGTTCCGTTTACTAAAACGTCCTTTGATTTTGACACAGCGATCAAGGCCGACAGCATCTTTTACTTCAGCGAGTGTCTTTGGGAAAATGACTGCCTCGATTGATCCAGTGAAATCTCCAAGGCGGATAAATGCCATGTGATCACCCTTCTTTGTCATCACGGGTCGAAATTCTTCGATGATGCCAGCCAGGATATACTCAACTCCTTCGTGTGCATTTTCTACCGTCTCTCGGATGGTTGTCCCAATCGCATCAAGAACACTCTTCCATTCATCAAGTGGGTGTCCAGAAATATAGAGACCGAGGAGTTCTTTTTCCCAAGCAAGCCTCTCGCGGGCGGGGACTTCAGGAGAAATACGCAAGCGAAGTTTTGGCATTGCGCTGGTATCGAGGTCACCAAAGAGGGAGTCCTGGTTCTCGCTCTTTTTTGCGTGTTCTTTGTTGTAGTCAATTGCTACTTCGATGTTGTGGAGCATTTTCCCTCGATCTTCACCCAAGGAGTCGAGTGCGCCGGCTTTGATGAGTGCCTCAAGCGACTTTTTGTTCAGATTGCGGTGGGAGACGCGCTCGAGAAAATCTGCATACCCTTTAAACTTTCCTTTCTTCTCTCTTTCCGCAATGATGAACTCTGCAATCCCTTCGCCAAGGTTTTTGATTGACGACAAACCAAATCGGATAGAATCTTCTTTTTCTACTACTCCTTTAATCGTTGTGAAATCTCCAAATGATTCGTTGATATCAGGAGGGAGGACAGGGATCTTGAGATGCTTACATTCCGCAATGATCTCCGCGACCATTTCCACATCGCCAGATTCAGCTGTGAGAACGGCAGTCATGTACTCAGAAGGGAAGTTCGCCTTCATGTACGCGGTCTGGTACGCGACGCGACCATAACTCGCTGAGTGTGCTTTGTTGAATCCATAAGCAGCGAAGGGCTCAATCCACGCCCAGATTTCTGTGGCTTTCTTTTCACTCCACCCCGCATGCTCGACACATCCGTGAATGAACTTCTCTTTCTGCTTCGCCATTTCCTCAGGAATTTTCTTTCCCACAGCTTTGCGGAACTTGTCGACTTCACCCCAGCTGTATCCGGCGAGCTTGTTTGCCATGATCAGGAGGTCGTCTTGATACACAAGAATGCCGTATGTTTGTCTGAGAATAGGTTCAAGCGCAGGATCAAGATAACTAATGAGCGAAGGATCGTGCTTTCTTTTGATATAGTCAGGAATAAACTGCATTGGTCCCGGACGATACAGTGCCACCATAGCGTTAATATCGTGGATCGTCGAAGGACGAAGCTCCTTGAGCCACTTGGTCATCCCTGATCCGTTGAGTTGAAAGAGACCTATCGTCTCTCCGCGTGCGAGCATGGCAAATGTCTTTTTGTCATCAAGCGGAATATGCTCAATATCAACATCAATATTGCGATGACGCTTCACGAGTTTTACGGCTTCAGCGAGGATAGTGAGGTTACGAATTCCAAGGAAGTCGAACTTTGTGAGTCCGACACCATCTTCACCAACGGTATACATGTCGTACTGCGTGATCAACTTGCCGCCCTTGGGGTCGAACTGGAGGGGAGTGTATTCGACAAGAGGTTTTGGTGCGATCACCACTCCTGCCGCATGCACCGACACATGGCGTACAGTTCCTTCAAGTTCCTCTGCTGTATCGATGATTTCTTTGACTTCAAGATCCGACTTATAGAGTTTTGCGAGATCTGGCTCGAGTTCCATGGCGTGCTCAATCGTCATCGGGAACCCTTGCGAGCCCATAGGGATGAGTTTGGCAATTCTGTCACCGAGATCATAAGGCTTGCCCATTGCGCGAGCAACGTCACGTACGGTACCGCGAGCCATCATGGTTCCAAAGGTTCCGATTTGTGCTACTTTGTCAGCTCCATACTTACTCTTTGCATAATTGAGAATGATTTCACGTTTGTCGTCAGCGAAGTCCATGTCGATATCAGGGGCGGACGGACGTTCTGGATTCAAAAATCGTTCAAAGGGAATGTTGTATTCAAGCGGGTCCACGGAAGTGATAAATAGGGAGTATGTGGTCATCGACCCAGCAACGGATCCTCGGATGTTGGTGAGAATGCCGTTTTCGTGTGCGTAGCGGATGAGGTCCTCGACGACGAGAAAGTAATTCGCATATCCTTTGAACTTGATGATACCGAGTTCGTAGTCGAGTCTCTCGAGCGCCTCCTTCTTTTTATCAAGACCACGCTTCTTCATTCCTTCCATTGCGAGATCGCGCAAGAGTGTGTCTGCATCTTTCCCAGGCGGGAGAGGGAAGTTGGGGAAGATGAATTTTCCAAGTGTCAGTTCGAGGTTGCATCGCTCGGCAATCTTCACTGTGTTCTCCACTGCCTCAGGAATATGTGCAAACATTTCATATGCTTTTTCAGGAGTGATGAACGACGCATCACATTCGAAGGTGAGGGCGTCGCCTGATTCGTTCCCTGTGTTGATGGCAAGCAGTGTTCCATGCGCAGTCTTCTGATCTTCGTGACAGTAGTGCGAGTCTTGGGTAGCGACCATCGGAATTTTGAGTTCTTTTGCGAGTGCAATGAGTCGTTTTTCTACATCGTCGTGCCCCTCAATCTCCGGCTTATGCATGATTTCGATAAAGTAGTTTTCTTTGCCAAAGATTGATTGATATTCGAGTGCGACTTCGCGGGCTTTTTCGCCTGATTCATATTGCAGCGCTCGTGCGAGCTCCCCTCCGAGACATCCCGAGAGACAGATGATTCCTTCGTGATATTGCCTCAAGAGGTCTTTATCCATGCGTGGCTTATAGTAGTAGCCCTCGAGGTTTGCTGCTGTCACGAGCTTCATGAGGTTTTGATAGCCAGTGAAATTTTGGGCCAGAAGTGTGAGGTGGTATCGTCGATTGTCGATGCCATGTTCTTTGTCATGTCGTGTGCGATTTGCGATATATGCTTCGACTCCGATTATGGGTTTAACACCTGCTTTCGTGCAGGCTTGATATAATTCGATAGCTACAAACAATGCGCCATGGTCCGTAAGGCCGATCGCAGGCATGCCAGTTTCCTTTGCTACTGTAATCATCTCGTCGAACTTCGACATCCCGTCCAATAGGGAATACTGAGAGTGAGTATGTAGGTGGACAAAGGAGCGCTCTTTCATAGGGTCGTCTGTGGTTTGATTCTATCATTGAATGAATATCCACAGTATTGAAAGGCTTTTATTGGTATGGTGTGGAAAATGAAGAAGAAGTCCGAGCATAAAAGGTACAATAAACATGTGACAGAACTCCGCTATGTCGTGGGGATTGATGAAGTCGGGCGAGGCCCTCTGGCCGGTCCGGTGACTGTTGGTGCTGTTGCGCTTCCAATTCATCTTGTTGGACGATTCCATGACGTGAAAGATTCTAAAAAGCTTACAGCAGAAGCGCGTGAAGAATGGCGCACAAAAGTCCATGAAGCTGGAAAGGATGGGATGCGTTGGGCTGTCGCATCGTCCTCATCGCACATGATTGATACCAAGGGGCTCACCCATGCGATCAGAAAAGCTCTCCGTGAAGCAATAGCAAAACTTGGAGTATCGCCCGAGCACTGCATCGTGCTTCTTGACGGGGGACTCCGCGCGCCTAAGAAGTATGACGAACAGCGGACGATCATCAAGGGCGATGAAAAGGAGCCTGCCATTGCGCTTGCCTCGATTGTTGCGAAAGTACATCGCGATCATGTGATGCGCCGGTGGGGGAATGTATACCCCGACTACGGTTTTCATATTCACAAAGGCTATGGCACCGAGGCACACTACAAAGCGATCAAGAAAAATGGCATCACTCCGATTCACCGAAAGAGTTTTTTAAGAAGAGTAAGCACGAGGGGATAGCGTTGCTTTCTTTTTTTTTTCTTTCTCCTGATATACTTCCCCCAACAAACATATTGCAGTGTTTGTTCTTTTTGAAATAGTTCTTTGACAACTGAATAGGAGTTAGAAAATGTTTACGCAACTCAAGGCTTTTCGTTGTGCTCTGCTTTTCACTGCTTTTGTTTCGTTTCATGCCTACGCGGTGTCACCTAAGGTCCTGCTCAATACTGATGTGGGCTATGGTCAAGGTTGGGGAAGCTGGTCCTGGGGCGTGTCTCTCGACCCCACACACACACACTTTTGGGTATTCCAGCACTCATGCCATGAAAGTAACCTACGGTTCAGCATGGTCAGGGTTCGCTCCGGGGGCGTGGCAAGGATTCCAAACAGCAGGATATCGGGAGCTTACCTTTGTTGTAGGGAATGTTTCCAGTGGAGACGATCTTTGGTTTTCTGCCGCTGACGCAGCAAATAATCTGGGCAATCAACTGGAGTTAAAATATTACACTCCAGAAGGTTCCTTCCCCGAAGGAGAGTGGGTACGAGTCAGGGTTCCGATCTCAGAGCTCGGCCTCGGGAGTAATCCAACACTTTCGTATGTTGCCATTCAAAGCGGCAAACCAAACGCTGTTGTGGTTTATGACTGGATGCAGTTTGAAGCAAACACAACCCTCATTTCAGGCCCCTCTACCCCAAGCGCGCGACAGTCTCATGTGTGGAACTGGGGTTCTGATGTGGATATTTTCACATCTGGTGGCACTGTCCAGGTGGATGTGACAGATGAGTGGGGAGGAGTTCAGTTCCACGATGTGGTCGGCGGAGGGACCATGCCCTCGTCTGCGTATGGTCTCGTGACTATTCTCTTTGGCAAAGAAGACCCATCTCAAGAGGTCTCTGTGTTTCTTGTTGATCAGAACAATGATATCGTTGGGAGTCCAGTTAGTATAGATGATTACTACACTTCTGGATCTTCGGAAGGCTTGTACAACCTCATTATTCCCCTCGAGGACTTTGGGGCGGGAGTGGTGAATATTGGCGGTATTGTACTCAGTGCGGACAAAGAAGGTACATTCTTTATTGAACAGGTAAAATTCATTGAAGGTCTAGGATTTCCTTTGAGTGGTAAAACACCTCTCACAGCAGATATTTCTTCCGTCATGGATCATTCAATGACAGATATCTTTTGTCCAGACGGGGTTGTTACAGCGTACAACGAAGAACAGGGAAGTTCACTATACGGAGCCTCTTCGTGGTCGTTTAGTCAAGGATGCGGGACGCTTCGCGGTTTTAAACAACAAAATGGCCAAACTTTTTCCTTGAATGGACATTACTCATCAGACTACTTGTTTTACGATGGGCATCCAGGGATTGATTATCCGGCCAGTATAGGAACTCCTGTCTATGCAACGGCAAGTGGGAGGATTAGTGCCAGTGATTGTCCGGCAAACAACGGCTACTATTGCCTTACTGGTTCAGGGCATTACGGTGTGTTAAAAATTGATCACTCTACACAGAATCAGGGTCTCACCACCTCTTATAACCATCTGCAATCTGTTGCTTCAGGTCTTGTGGTGGGAAGTTATGTGGTGAAAGGGCAGATCATTGGTTATGCTGGGGATATTGGGGCTCCTGGAGCACCGCATCTACACGTTTCGGTGTTATGGTGGGTTGATATGTTGGCGGGAAATCCGGTTTATCTCGACCCTTATGGGTGGCAAGGAAGCGAAAGTGACCCTTACATTAAAGCAAAAAACGTCTGTCTCTGGGACGGAGGATGCATCTCTTCTTCCTGGTAGATTTCATCGA
>CAYPEZ010000001.1:0-843 GCA_964409985.1 uncultured Candidatus Saccharibacteria bacterium | reverse complement strand
CATAACTTAACCCCTTAGCATGGATGCTGAGGGGTTCTTATTTTGCTAGGCGGAGTGTTGAAAAAATTGTTTCAAGCACATCTTCCTTTATCCCAGTTCCCTGAATCTGGATAATTCCATCATTCTTGGCGATAGATACTGGGTATACAGGTTGGCAAGGATATTCTGTGCTTGCTTCGTAAACAAAAGCTTGATAATTGCCAATAGAATACTTCCGGCTGATGGTAGTAGAATAACGTGTAGCTAGGTCAAGTATGTATTGATCATCAAGAATCTTCTGGTCATTATTCCACTCCTGGATATCATCTTTGGATGTGAACAAGACGGACAGTAGCGGTACACATTGTTCTGTTTCGTTGTGGGATTGAGGAATATTTGACTTAACGATCCTAAGCGACAAAGCTCCAGAACAGTCCGAGGGGGTCTGTGACTGAGAGTTAGTCGCGTCTACTACGGCCAAGGTCCACTCCTTCGGATATTTGAACTCATATCCGTATTCTTCGTTTCGGCATATCTTCCAATCTCGTGTAGAGACTCTCGCTACCGGAGTTATTGAAACGATACTGGCATCGAAGTTCGTTGAAGAGGATGGAGCGATATGTTGGGGCGTATCTGCTCCCCTCTCATAAGAGGTGAAGTAAAAGCACCCTAGACCAATGATTCCTGCGATGATAAGGACTGCCGCTAGCACTGATTTTTTCATGGGGAAAAGACTAACAGGGCAGAAGTATTTGTGCAACACACGACATCTGTCGGGGTGCGTGCGTAAAAGAATCCCTTGAATAAATACCAATAATATGTATACTGTCCCGATATGGTAGTACGCATGAGACATACGCGGGC